>CAXUEV010000325.1:0-2454 GCA_964250105.1 uncultured Sphingomonadaceae bacterium | reverse complement strand
CTGCTTCGCCGCGCAGCGGGCGGCGCACGGCTGAGCCGCTACCGCGCCGGCGCCAGACCGGCGATCAACGTCAAGGCCCTGGTCTCGGCGTCGGCTTCGGCCAGCGTGCCTGCGGCGACGTCGTCGGCCCACCCCATCAGCCGCTCGCCGGTGACCGAGCCGGTCTCGGCGACCTCGGCGACGGTCAGCGGCCGGCCGTTGGCGAGTGCCGCGTCCCAGCCGCGCCGGACCGCGGCCCAGTAGCGCGCGGTCTTCGCCCAATAGGCGTCGGCGGCGGCGACGGCGAAGCCGGCGGCGCGGTCGTAGGTGTTGACCACGGTCTCGTCGACATAGGTGACGAGCGTGCCGTCCTTCGGCCCGAGCTTGTCGTTGTCCTGCTCGTGGACCCAGCCCGTCGGGGTCAGCGCGTGGCGGTTGACGCCGTAGTAGCGGTCGTAGACCGGGTGCCGCGTCGCGTCGCGGCGCGCCAGCGGCCGCCACGTCGGGGCGCTTGTCCAGCTGGCGACGCCGCCGAGCCGGGTCCAGCGCCCGACGCCGCCGTAGCGCGGCGAATCGTCGGTCTGCCACACCGTCTGCGACCAGGCGCCGGCGGCGTCGGCGGGGGCGACGGCCTCGTCGGCCCAGACCGACGCGCCGCGATAGGTCAGCACGGTCTTCGGCTGCCACGTCCAGTCCTGCCGCCAGTGCTTGATGACGACCGGCTTGCCGGCGGGATCGTCGACGACGAGCAGGTGCTGGAGGACGATATGGTCGCCGGTGTCGGCGACGACGCGGACGACCTCGTTCCCGCCCGAGATCTTGGCCGGGATCGGCGTGTAACCGGCGACGAAGGCGACCTTCTCGCGGAAGTCGAACCGGACCTTGAAGGTTCCGGCCATGCCGAGGATGGCGCGGCGGTCGGCGTCGGGGACCGCGGCTACGGCCTGCGTCGCGGGTGCCGCCAGCGCAGCGCCGGCGGTCGCACCGGCGAGCGCCAGCGCGGCGAACGCCCATCGCCAGGCCATGTCAGGCATGGCCGCCGGTCGACATCGGCAGGCTGCTGACGCCGCGGACGTTGGCGACGATGTCGCGGCGGGCGCGCTCGGGGTGGACCTTGTGGCGCGGGTAGCGCGCGAGCAGCTCCTCGAGCGCGATGCGCAGCTCGACGCGGGCGAGATGGATGCCGAGGCATTTGTGGACGCCGAAGCCGAAATGGACCGAGCGCGACGTCGGCGGACGGTCGAGGTCGAGCACGTCGGCGCGCGGGAAGGCGGTCTCGTCGCGCGTCGCCGAGGCGTTGACCAGCATGACCATGTCGCCCTTGGGGATCGTCACGCCGTGGAGCGTGACGTCGCGGCCGGCGGCGCGGCCCTGGAACTGCGACGGCGGGTCCCAGCGCAGCAGCTCCTCGACGGCGTCGGGGATGCGCGACGGGTCGGCGTCGAGCTTGGCGCGCTCGGCCGGGAAGCGGTCGAGCGCAAGCAGCGCATTGGGGATCGCCTTCGCCACCGTCTCGTGCCCGGCGGAGGCGAGTTCGGAGAAGTGATAGGCGATCTCGTCGTTCGACAGGCGCCGGACGCGGCCGGTGTCGTCGGTCACCTCCTGCGCGATCAGCAGCGAGATCGCGTCGTCGCGCGGCGCCGCGCGGCGCGCCTCGATCAGGCGCAGGTAGATCTCGCGGCGCTTGACGTGCGACAGGCGAAGCTGGTCGGGGTCGCCGTCGGCGCCGCGCAACAGGCTCGTCGAGGTCCAGTGGTGGATCTCCTCGCGATACTCGGCGGGGATGTCGATCAGCTCGCTGATCACGTCGAGCGGCAGGCGGACGGTGAAGTCGCGGAACACGTCGACCTCGTCGCGGTCGCCGAAGGCTTCGATCAGCTCGATCGCGCGGTTGCGGATGAACGGCTCGAGCCGCGCCATCCGCGCCGCGCTGAACACCTTGACGACGAGCCCCTTGTGCCAGCTATGGTCGGGCGGATCGCGCGTGATCAGGTACGGCTTGCCCTTGCCTTCGCGCTCGATCGTCACGCCCTCGCTGCTGACGAAGCTCGCCGGATCGCGGAAGGCGGCGAGGACGTCGTCGTAGCGCGTCAGCGCCCAGAAGTCGCGGTCGGGGTTGTGATAGACCGGCGCCTCGGCGCGGAGCCGGGCGTAGGTCGGGTAGGGATCGTCGGTGTGCTCGCGGCTGTACGGGTCGAAATAGACCATGATTCCCTCGCCCAGCAATTTATCGGCCGGCTCCGGTATCGGGCCGCGGGCGGTGGCGGGTCAATCCCCGGGGTTTGGGACGGTTTGGGCGAGGGAGCGGGGCGTCGGGGCAATTGTTCCACGTGGAACAATTTGCGGGGCGGGCAAGCCGTTGATTTCGCGTCGGGCGGCTGGTGCGGGGAGCGGCGGCGGGGCGGGACGGGCGAGGGGCGGCCGGGAATGCCGCGGCACGGGTTGCGGCACGACGTGCGGTACGCGCCCGGCGCG
>CAXUEV010000324.1:0-2461 GCA_964250105.1 uncultured Sphingomonadaceae bacterium | reverse complement strand
CACAGATATTCGATCGCGTCCTGGTCGCCGAGCCAGTCGGAGCCCTTGACCGTGTCGTACATGTGCCACGTCCAGTGGTCGGGGCCCATGTTGCCGAGGCTGGCGGCGATGCCGCCCTGCGCCGCGACGGTGTGCGACCGCGTCGGGAAGACCTTGGTGATGCACGCGACCTTGAGCCCGGTCTCGGCGATGCCCATCGCCGCGCGCAGCCCCGAGCCGCCGGCGCCGACGACGACCGCGTCGTAGCTGTGGTCGATGATCCGATATGCGTCCGCCATCGTCCCTAAGCTCCGAGCGCGATTTTCAACACCGCGAAGACCGCGGCCGCCGCGCCGCCGAGCGCGTAGAAATTGAGCGCGAGCAGCGCCAGCAGCTTCGTCCCTTCGGCATGCAGATAATCCTCGATGAACACCTGCACGCCGAGACGGAAATGGTAGAAAACCGAGACGATGAGAAGGAGCATCGGTATCGCAGCGACAGGCTGTCGCAACCACAGCACGACCGCGGCATAGTCGAGGCCGGGCAGGCGGACGAGCGAGACGACGAGCCACAGCAGCAGCCCGAGATTGGCGACCGCGGTGACGCGCTGCGACCACCAGTGGCCGACCCCCGACTTCGCCGCGCCGAGCCCGCGGACGCGGCCGATCTCGGTTCCCGTGCCCATCGCTCAGACCCCCTTGGTCGCGAGGATGGCGATCCAGGTCACTGCGGTCAGGACCAGCGACAGCACGATCGTCGCCGTCGCGAAGGTCTTGCTGTCGTGGATCTCGAGCGCGGCGCCGGTGTCCATGACGAGGTGGCGGATGCCGCTCATCATGTGCTGGAACAGCACCCACGTCAGGCCGACGCCGACGAGGATGCCGAACCAGCCGGTCGCGACGCGGTAGAAGACGGCATAGGCCTCGGGTCCGGTCGCTGCGGCGATCAGCCACCATAGGAACAGCACGACCGCGCCGAACGCCATCGCGTTGCCGGTCGCGCGGTGGAGGATCGACACCGTCATGTGCACCTTCCACCGCCAGATCGACAGGTGCGGCGAGAGCGGGCGCACCCGCGGGCGTGTGGCGATGGCCATGGGGTTCCTGACGGTTCGACGTTCGCGCCGGTTTTAGGCGCTTGTCGCGCGCGTGCAACCGTTGATCGCTGCGGTGCAGCGCGCCTTTACGGCGTGGCGTGCGGCGTGCTGCTGCTCGCCAGCACCTCGTCGACGCCCTCGCCGAGGTAGAGCCGGCGGACGAGGACGAGGATGACCACCGTCAGCGGCGTCGCCAGCAGCACCCCGACCGGGCCGAGCAGGACGCCGGCGACGATGATGCCGAAGATCGTGATCGCCGGCGGCAGGTCGACCATCCGGTTCTGCAGCAGCGGCATGACGATGTTGCCCTGGACCTGCTGGACGATGATCAGCACCGCGACCGTCCACAAACCGGTGCTCGTTCCCTGCGCGAAGCCGAGGATCACCGCCGGCACGCCGGCGACGATCGCGCCGAGATAGGGCACAAACTCGGCGAGGCCGGCGACCATGCCGATCGCCGGCGCCGCCGGCAGGCCGACGATCTCGAGTCCGATGCCGGTGGCGATGCCGACGAAGACCATGCCGAGCGCCTGCCCCTTGAGCCAGCCGCGGAGCGACGCCGCGATCGCGTCGAACGTCTCGCTGGCGCGCGCGCGCGACGCCGCCGGGATCAGCTTCATCAGCCCGTCGCCGTAGAGCGTCGGCTGTGCCGCGAGGTACAGCCCGCCGATCAGCACGATCGCCAGCGCCGAGACGATGCCGCCGAGCGCCGCAACGACCGTCGTCAGCGTGTCGACGATCGTCCGCCCGCTCGGCGCCAGTTCCTGTACCCGCTCGATGACCGACTGGCCGAGCGTCGACTCCTGGAGGCGTAGCTGGAGATCGGCCCATGCCGCCGGCAGCCGCCGGATCAGGTCGGCGAACTGGTCGGTCATCGCCGCGCCGAAGAACCACGACGCCCCGCCGACGGTCGCGATCAGCAGGACGACGGTCAGCGTCAGCGCGATGCCGAACGGCAACGGCAGGCGGCGGCGGAGCACCCGCGTCATCGTCAGCAGGATCAGCGCCACCAATGCGCAGGCGAAGATCAGCAGCAGCACGTCGACCAGCCGCCACAGCATGTACGCCGCCGCCGCCGCCGCCAGCACGATGACGGTGGTGCGGAACACGCGCACGTCGATCGCCCGGTTCGTCCGTATCGGTGTCGTCATCGGCAAGCCCCTTGTGTGCGAGGTCGAACGCCCGGCACGCCGGGCGGGGTCCGGCACTTCCTTACCCTCTCCCGGCGAGGGAGAGGGATGCGCTTGTCCCCTCCGCCCGCGATCGGCTAGCACCGCGGCCATGGCCAATATCCTCCTGACCGGCAGCACGCGCGGCATCGGTGCGGCGGCGCGGGCAGCGCTCGAAGGGGCGGGGGCGCGCGTCGTCGGGCACGGGTCGGCGGAC
>CAXUEV010000323.1:0-2468 GCA_964250105.1 uncultured Sphingomonadaceae bacterium | reverse complement strand
AGTAATAATCGCGCTTGGGCGTCGCCGAGGCGACGATCTCGATCTGGCGCTCGTTCAGCCCGAACCGGCGGTAGATGCCGGCGATCTGCGGCTCGAGCGCGCGCTCGTTGGCGAGGAACAGCCGGGTCGGGCAGCTCTCGATGATCGGGGGCGCGATCGCGCTGCCCTCGATGTCGGCGAGACTCTGGGTGGCGAACACGACGCTCGCATTCTTCTTGCGCAGCGTCTTCAACCATTCCTTGAGCTGGCGGCCGAACATCGGGTCGTCGAGCGCCAGCCAGCCCTCATCGATCAGGATAAGGGTCGGGCGGCCGTCGAGCCGGCGACCGATACGGTGGAACAAATAGGCCAGCACGGCGGGCGCGGCCGGCGTGCCGATCAACCCCTCGGTCTCGAACGCCTGGATGTCGCTCGTCCCGAACGCCTCATGATCGGCGTCCAGCAGCCGGCCATAAGGTCCGGCGAGCGTATAGGGGGTGAGCGCGCGCTTGAGCCCGGACGCCTGGATCAGCACCGACAGGCCGGTGAGTGTGCGCTGCCCGACCGGAGCATCGGCAAGGCTGCCGAGCGCGGTCCAGAGATGGTCCTTCACCTCCGGCGTGATCGCGAAGCTCTCGCGCGCGAGGATCGCGGCGAGCCAGTCGGCCGCCCAAGCGCGCTCGTCGGACTCGTCGATGCGGGCCAGCGGTTGCAGCGACACCGGTGTGGCATCACTGCCAAGGCCGCCGCCGAGATCGTGCCACTCGCCGCCCATTCCCAGCGTTGCCGCCCGGATCGAGCCGCCATGATCGAATGCGAAGATTTGCGCACCGCTATATCGGCGGAACTGGAGCGCCATCAGCGCCAGCAGCACGCTCTTGCCCGCGCCGGTCGGGCCGATCACCAAAGTATGGCCGACATCGCCGACGTGCAGCGAGAAACGGAACGGCGTCGAACCCTGCGTGCGCGCATGAAACAGCGGCGGCGCCGCAAGGTGCCAGTCCCGATCGGGTCCCGCCCATACCGCCGATACCGGCATGATGTGGGCGAGGTTTAGGGTGGAGATCGGCGGCTGGCGCACGTTGGCGTAGGGGTTGCCGGGAAGCGAGCCGAGCCAGGCTTCCAGCGCGTTCAGCGTCTCGGCAATGCAAGCAAAGTCGCGGCCGCGGACGATCTTCTCGATCGCGCTGAGCCGCCAATCGGCGTCGCGCGGGGTGTCTCCCAGCACCGTAATCGTCGTGGTGACGTAGGCAAACCCGGCGATATCGGCGCCCAATTCCTGCAGCGCCCGGTCGGCTTCGGCCGACTTGTTGGTCGCGTCGCTATCGACCAGCACGCTCGCTTCGTTGGTCATCACCTCCTTGATGATCGAGGCGAGGCTCTTGCGCTTGGCGAACCACAGCCGGCGGATGCGAGTCAACATCCGTTGCGCGGAGACCTTGTCGAGGCAGATTGCGCGGGTGGTCCAGCGATAGTCGAACCCCAGCCGGTTGAGGTCGTCGAGCATGCCGGGCACGGTCGCCGCCGGAAAGCCGGTGACGGTCAGCGTGCGCAGGTGCTTGGACCCGAGCTGCGGTGCCAGGCCGCCGACGAGCGTCTCGTCGGCGAGAAGCGCGTCGAGGTGCATCGGCGTCGTCGGCAGCGCTATCCGCTGCTCGTGCGTCGAGATGGTCGAGTGCAGGTAGGTCAGCGTCTCGTCGGCCGACAGCCACGCCGCCTCGGGCATCACGCCCTCGATCATGTCGAGCACGCGGCCGGTCTCGCGCTCGAAGTCGGTCAGATGGTCGGCGGCCGACGCGATATCGGCCGCACCGCCTTCGTAGAACCAGCTGCGCGCCCGCGAGGCGTCGTCCGCCGGTGGCAGCCATTGCATGGTCAGATAATAGCTGCTGGTCAGGTTCGGCTGGCTGATATCGCCGCCTTCGAACTGGTCGCGCCGTTCCTCGTCGATCAGCGCCGATACCGGATCAGCGAACCCGTCCGACGTGGGGTAGCCCGGCGAAGGCCGGCGCTGCGCCTCGACATAGATCGCCCAGCCGGTGCCGAGCCGCTTCAATGCGCCGTTCAGCCGCGACGAGGTTGCGATCAGCTCGGCCTGGGTCGCGCTGTCGAGATCGGGGCCGCGAAACCGAGCGGTGCGTTGGAAGCTGCCGTCCTTGTCGAGCACGATGCCGGGGGCGACCATCGCCGCCCAAGGCAGGAAGTCGGAGAGCCGCGACGCGCGCCGGGCATGTTCGCGCAAGAACATCATGATGGTCAGCTTTCGAAAAGGTGTGGGAGTGCCAAGTGGCGGCGCGCGACCGGCAGGATCTGCGCGTCGCGGCGCGCCGCCATCACGGCGACGCCATGACCGGCGATCGCCATCACCAGTCCGATCAGCCAGAGGTGCAGGCCGATGCCGATCGAGGCGGCGAGCGTGCCGTTGACGATGGCCAGCGCGCGCGGCGCGCCGGCGAGCAGGATCGGCTCGGCCAGCGCCCGGTGGACCG
>CAXUEV010000322.1:0-2473 GCA_964250105.1 uncultured Sphingomonadaceae bacterium | reverse complement strand
GCATCATCCGCAGCCATTATGTCGGGCGGACCTTCATCCAGCCCGGCGACCAGATCAGGAACCTCGGCGTCAAGCTCAAGCACAACGCCAACCGCGCGCTGATCGACGGCCGCAAGATCGTCCTGATCGACGATTCGATCGTCCGCGGCACGACCTCGCTCAAGATCGTCCAGATGCTGCGCGACGCGGGCGCGGTCGAGGTCCATATGCGCATCGCCTCGCCGCCGACGCGCCACAGCTGCTATTACGGCGTCGACACGCCCGAGCGCGCCAAGCTGCTCGCCGCCAACATGGACGTCGAGCGGATGCGCGAATATATCAAGGTCGACAGCCTCGCCTTCCTGTCGATCGACGGGCTTTACCGCGCGCTCGGCAACGAACTCCGCGACGACGTCGCCCCGCAGCACTGCGACGCCTGCTTCACCGGCGACTACCCAACCCGATTGACCGACCAGGAGGAACACGAACCCGCCGACCAGCTGTCGCTGCTGGCCGAGCGGATGATCTAGTGGAGCTGGCCGGCAAGCTCGCCCTCGTCACGGGCGCGAGCCGCGGCATCGGCGCGGCGACGGCGGAGGCGCTGGCGGCGGCGGGGTCGCATGTGGTGCTGACGGCGCGGACCGAGGCCGGGCTGATCGAGGTCGACGACCGCATCCATGCCGCCGGCGGGACGGCGACGATCGCGCCGCTCGACCTGCGCGACGCGGACGGGATCGACCGGCTGGCGGCGGCGCTGTTCGACCGCTGGGGCAAGCTCGACGTGCTCGTGCTCAACGCCGCGACGCTCGGCTCGCTGACGCCAGTGCCGCATATCGACCCCAAGGAGTTCGACACCGTCGTCGCGCTCAACCTGACCGCCAACTACCGGCTGATCCGCGCGTTCGACCCGCTGCTGCGCGCCGCCGACGCCGGGCGGCTGGTGACGCTGAGCTCGTCGGTCGCCGAGCGGCCGCGCGCCTATTGGGGCACGTACGCCGCGACCAAGGCGGCGTTCGACAGCCTCGCCCTGACCTATGCCGACGAGGTCCGTAACATCAGCGCGGTCCGCGTCGCCGTCGTCAATCCCGGCGCGACGCGCACGGCGATGCGCGCGCGCGCCTTCCCCGGCGAGGATGCGGCGACGCTGCCGGGGCCGGAGACGGTGGCGGCGGGGATCGTCGGGATTTTGGGACGGGATTTCGAGACCGGGGTGCGTGTCAGCCTGCGCGGCTAGGCAATTGTTCCACGTGGAACATTATCCTACAGGTGTAACGCGTTGATATCGTTAGAGCGGCGCGGCGGGTGGCGGGCGTGGCCGGAGCGTGGCGGTTCGCCCTGCGACGGCCGCGCTTGGGATTGGCGCGGCACAGGCGGCGGGACAGGTGTCGCACGCCGCCGCCACGGCCGCGATGCACGCTCGCGCCAGCCGCGAGCCGCGCCCGGCACGCTTCAGGCGGCGAGCTTGCCGCGCTTGGTCAGCTTCTTGACGATCATGTCGCGCTTGAGCTTCGACAGATGGTCGAAGAACAGCACGCCTTCGAGATGGTCCATCTCGTGCTGGAGGCACGTCGCCATCAGCCCGTCGAGCTCGGCCTCGCGGGGGGCACCGTCGTAGCCGAGCCAGCGCGCGCGGATGCGCAGCGGGCGCTCGACGTCGCCGTAGAGCTCGGGGACCGACAGGCAGCCCTCGTTGTAGACGCCGATCTCGTCCGACGCCCAGACGATCTCGGGGTTGACGAAATACTGCGGGTCGCGGACCTCCTCGGGCTCGACCCCGTCCTCGACGACCTCGCCGCGGCGCTGCAGGTCGATGACGACGATGCGCTCGGGCACGCCGACCTGGATCGCGGCGAGGCCGATGCCGGGAGCGGCGTACATCGTCGCCAGCATGTCGTCCATCAGCGCGCGCGTGTCGTCGGTCACCGCCGCGACGGGTTTGGAGACGACGCGGAGGCGCGGGTCGGGCGCGGCGATGATCGGACGGATGGCCATGGCGGCAAAATAGGAATTCGCGCACGCACGGTCAAGAAACCGGCCGCCGTGCGCGCAGCGCCTGCGCCAGCGTGCCCTCGTCGAGATAGTCGAGCTCGCCGCCGACCGGCATGCCGTGCGCGAGCTGCGTCACCCGCACCGGCAGCGCGCGCAGCCGGTCGGCGACATAATGCATCGTCGTCTGCCCCTCGAGCGTCGCGTTCATCGCCAGCACGACCTCGTCGATGCCGCCGCCGGCGACGCGCGCGACGAGCGCGTCGATGCTGAGATCCTCCGGCCCGACCCCGTCGAGCGCCGACAGCCGGCCGCCGAGGACGTGGTAGCGGCCGGGGAACAGCCGCGCGCGGTCGAGCGCCCACAGGTCGGCGACCTCCTCGACGACGCACAGGCTGGCGGCGTCGCGGCGGTGGTCGGTGCAGACCGCGCACGGGTCCCGCGTGTCGACGTTGCCGCACAGCCGGCACGTCGCCAGCCGCGCGGCGACAGTCTCGAGCGCGGCGAT
>CAXUEV010000321.1:0-2493 GCA_964250105.1 uncultured Sphingomonadaceae bacterium | reverse complement strand
CCGCGGCGGCGGCGGCTTCGGCCGCCGCCGTCGCGCCGTCGCGATCCAGCCCGAAGCGGGCGCGGAACAGCACGACTAGGTCGCGCGTCACGGTCGGGTAGCGCCGCAGCGCACCGACCACCGTCGCCAGGCCATAGGCCACCCCGACTTGGCGGAGGTAGCGGAAATAGGCGCGCAGCCATCCCGCCGCCTCGGCGTCGAGGTCGGCGGCGAGGACCAGGGCGTTGAAGCCGTCGTTCTCCTGGAGGCCGCGCAGGACCGCGGTCAGCGCCGGTTCGACGCGGGCACGCAACGCCGTCACGTCGAGCACCGCGGTCGCGTCCGCTTCGAGCAGGAAGTCGTGGATCCAGCCCTGGCCGCCGTCGAGATCGAAGGGGAACTCCTCGATCACCCGCAGGCCAAAATTCTCGAGAACGGGAACCGCGTCGGACAGCGCCAGCACCTCGCCGGCACGGAAGATCTTGAGCCGCAGCTGATGCGGCAGGTCGCCGTCGCGACGGTAAAGGCGCACCGCCCGGTCGTGTGCATCGGCCAGCCCGCCGAGCGCGATCAGGTCATCCGCGGCTTCGGCGGCGCCGTGCTGGGCGCGGTAGCTGGCCGAGAACCCCTTGCCCTGGCCGAGCGTCAGCCGCGCCGCGCGCGTCGCGCCGACGGCCTCGACCAGCGCCGCCTCGAGCGCCGCGTCCCAGCCGCGGACGAGGGTGTTCAGCCGTGCGTCGAGCGCCGCCTCGTCGACCTTCGGCGACGCGGCGTCGACGGCGATGATATAATGGACCCGCGCCAGCCCCTCTGCGCGCAGCTCGACCTCGAAGCGGGTCAGCGTACCGGCGAACGCCTCGACCAGCATCGCGCCGACGGTCTCGCGAACGCCGCTGGTGTAGGCGTCGCGCGGCACATAGGCGAGTACCGAGACGAAGCGGCCGAATGCGTCGGCACGGACGAACAGCTTGGGTCGTGGCCGGTCGAGCAGTGACAAGAGCCCTAACGCCATCGTCCGCAGCCGTGCCGGACTCGCCTCGAACAGCTCCTCGCGCGGGAAGCCGTCGATGACATGCGTCAGCGCCTTGCCGGTATGGCTCTTCGGATCGAATCCAAGCGCGTCGGTGACCCCGGCGACCTTGCGGCGGAGCAGCGGCACGCCGCGCGGCGACGTCGCCAGCGCGGCGCTGGTGAACAGCCCGACGAAGCGCGTCGCCGCCACCGCGCGACCCTCGCGGTCGAAGGTCTTGACCAGGATCAGGTCGGCGTTGACGCGGCGGTGGACCGTCGACACCGCACTCGACTTGGTGATCAGCAACGGCTCGGGCGAGGCGAGGAAGCGGCGCAGCGCGTCCGACGTCATCGCCGCGTCGTCGTCGGACCCGTTCCGCAGCAGGCCGAGGCCGGTGCCGCTCGCGTCGTCGTCGCCTGTCATCGCCTGGCGACGGCAGCCGAGCAGAGTGAAGCGGTCGGCGGCGAGCCATTCGAGGAAGGCCATCGCCTCCGCCGCGGCGTGCGGCGCGATCGGCGGCGGATTCGCGCCGAGCGACCGCGTCGTTTCGAGCAGCAGCTCGAGCATCGCCGGCCAATCCGCGACCGCGGCGCGGACATCGGCCAGCACGGCGTGGAGCGTCTCGACCAGCTCGGTCCGCGCCTTTGCGCTCACCCGCTCGACTTCGACGTAGATGACCGACTCGCGGATCGCGCCGTCGGGTACCGTGCCGGCGCCGATGCCGAGCAGCCGGACCAGCCTGCCGTTGCCGTCGCGGCGGATGTCGACGATCGGATGCAGCAGGCGGTCGATGCCGAGCCCGGCGGCGGTGATCGCCAGCGACACCGAATCGACCAGGAACGGCATATCGTCGTTGACGATCGCCAGCGCCAGGCGGCGGCGGTTCGTGCCGGCACGATCGCCGCCGATCGGCTCGAGCATGATCACGGGAGTGCCGGCAGGCCGCTGCGCGGCGGCACCCTGGACGAAGGCGACGATGCGCGCGGCGGTCGCCGGTGCGATGTCGTCGGCCTCGCCGGGAAGCGCTGAATTGAACAGCGTCGCCGCCATCGTCCGGCTGATGGCGGAGACGACCGCGTCGGCTCCGGCATGCACCTTTGTCGCCACGTCGAGCTCCCGGCCGTCAGGGCGCGCTTATGCGTCGCGCCACTGCCGAGGACAAGGCGGCAGGCGATGCGCTCAGTGTCGCAAATGCGGCTCCGGCGTCGCGAAGACATCGCCTGTCCGTCCCGACCCGGCAAAGCCGCGCAGCGCCAGCCCGAGTTCGCGGTGCAGCCGGGCGCTGGCGTCGGACGACAGCATCTCCTTCCACGTGACGACGACATGGGCGGCGACGACGTCGCCGGCGGGGCCGGCCAGTGGCAGCACGACGCCGCGCGTCAGCAGCGTTGCCGCGCCCGCACCGTCGGCGGCGACCACGCCCTCGAACGGGATCGCGGCCGGCCGGTCGCGGAGCGTCTTCGCCGCCGCTTGCAGCCGTGCCGCGAGGCTGTCGCCAGCGG
>CAXUEV010000320.1:0-2494 GCA_964250105.1 uncultured Sphingomonadaceae bacterium | reverse complement strand
TCGGCTTCTCCACCGAGAACTGGCGCCGGCCGGCGGGCGAGGTGTCCGAGCTGAGCCAGCTCCCCGGCACGATCGCCCAGCGGGCGTTGCCGCGCGCCCAGGCGACCAGCCCGAGGACCAGCGCGGCGACGTGCGGCCAGCGCTGCCAGTGGCACATCTCGCACGGCGCGAGGCCGCCGAGATACTGGAACGCCAGCGCGCCGCCGAGCAGCGCCGTGCTGCCGACGAGGATCAGGACGTTGGCCAGCCTCGCTTCAGGCAACGAATTTGACCAGCCCGATCCCGCCGAAGAACAGCACCGCCGCGCCGATCGCCAGCTTGTTGAAATGATTGTCGATCAGGTGCTGGGCGCGCACGCCCCACCGACGCATCGCCCAGGCGACGAGGAAGAAGCGTCCGCCGCGCCCGGCGATCGACGCCAGGATGACGACTGGCAGCGACAGCGGCGTCGCCCCGGCGGCGATCGTCGCCACCTTGTACGGGATCGGCAGGAAGGCGAAGGCGAGCATGACGGCGGCGCCATAGTCGCGCAGCCAGTTCTTGAACGTCTCGACCTCGGCCTGCGCGTGGTAGAAGTCGATGATCGGCTGGCCGACCGCGGCCATCAGGAAATAGCCGATGGCATAGCCGAGCAGCGCCCCCGCGACCGACGTCACCGTGGCGACCGTCGCGTAGCGGATCGCCTTCTCCGGCCGCGCGAGGTACATGGGGATCAGCATGATGTCGGGCGGCACCGGGAAGAAGCTCGAATCGGCGAACGAGATGAACCCGAGCCACTTCTCCGCGCTCGGCCGGCCGGCGAGGTTCAGCGTCCAGTCGTAGAGCTTGCGGAACACGGGCTATCCCTTTGGCTGACCCCCGCCCTCTAGCACAATGCTGCACCGCGTCATGCGGAAAGCGTCGGCGCCGCGCCCGCTATCTCGCCGCCGTCTGCACCGCCGGCTGCGGCGCCAGCCGCGCGATCAGCCTGACCGCATAGTCGAGCTGGTAGTCGGTGATGCCCTTCTTCTTCAGCGTCTCGGGCGTGTCGGCGAAACGCGGATCGGCCTTGACGTCGGTCTCGATCAGCTTGTCGTCGGCCTTGACCTCGTTGATCAGGTGGCGGCGGAGGTCGGCCTCGCGCAGCCGCGGCTGGAGCTTGTCGGCGGCGACCTGGTCGGTCAGCTGCGGCACGACGATGTCGGGCTCGATCCCCGCCTCCTGCACCGACCGCCCCGACGGCGTGTAGTAGCGCGCCGTCGTCAGCCGCAGCGCGCTCGTCTCGTCGAGCGGGATCAGCGTCTGGACCGAGCCCTTGCCGAAGCTGCGCTCGCCGACGACGAGCGCGCGGCGCTGGTCCTGGAGCGCGCCGGCGACGATCTCGGCGGCCGACGCCGAGCCTTCGTCGATCAGCACGACGACGGGCTTGCCGCCAGTCAGGTCGCCGCTGCGCGCGTAATAGCGCTGGATGTCGCCCTTGGTCCGGCCGCGCTGCGAGACGATCTCGCCGCGGTCGAGGAAGGCGTCGGACACCTCGATCGACTGGTCGAGCAGGCCGCCGGGGTTCGACCGCAGGTCGACGACGAAGCCCGCCAGCCGCGGCCCGAGCTGCTTCTCGATCGCGGCGATGGCGTTGCGCGTCGCCGGCCCGGTCTGCTTGTTGAACGAGGCGATGCGGACGATGCCGGTGTCGCCCTTGACCTCGAACTTGACCGGCTTGATCTGGATGACCTCGCGCCGCAGCGTGAACTCGAGCGGCTTGGGCACGCCCTCGCGGATGACCGTCAGCTTGATCGTCGTGCCGGCGGCGCCGCGCATCTTGTCGACCGCGTCGTTGAGCGTCAGCCCGTAGAGCAGCTCGCCGTCGATGCGGGTGATATAGTCGCCCGACTTGATCCCGGCGCGCGCCGCGGGCGTGTCGTCGGTCGGCGCGATGACCTTGACCGCCCCCTCCTCGGTCGACACCGTCAGGCCGAGCCCGCCGTATTCGCCGTCGGTCACCTGCCGCATGTTGGCGAAGTCGCGCGCGTCGAGGTAGCTCGAATGCGGGTCGAGGCTGGCGAGCATGCCGTTGATCGCCCCCTCGATCAGCGTCTTGTCGTCGACCTTGTCGACATAGTCGGCGCGCACCCGCTCGAACACGTCCATCAGCGCGTCGAGCTGCTTGTTGGTGTCGGTCTCGGGCGACGCGTGCAGCATCGGCGCCGGCAGCAGCGCCAGCAGGCCGACCGTGGCGAGGAGCTTGAGGCGGTGGTTCATCGGACGTCCTCGGGGGAAACGGGATCGATCATAGCACGTTGGCCGCATCGCTAGCCATCCCGGTGGTACGGGTGGCCGGCGAGCAGCGATGTCGCACGGTAGAGCTGCTCGGCGAGCATCGCCCGCACCAGCAGGTGCGGCCATGTCGCCGGGCCGAAGCCGAGCAGCATCGTCGCCGCCGCCCGCGCGGCGGGGGCATGGCCGTCCGCCGCGCCGATCAGGAAGCGCGCCTCGCGCATGCCGTCGTCGCGCCACG
>CAXUEV010000319.1:0-2501 GCA_964250105.1 uncultured Sphingomonadaceae bacterium | reverse complement strand
CGCGCGTCGCACTCGGCCTGCCCGACACCGCGACGCCGCACGCGCTGCGCCACAGCTTCGCGACGCACCTGCTCGCCCGCGGCGCCGACCTGCGCGCGATTCAGGAGCTACTCGGCCACGCCAGCCTGTCGTCGACGCAGGTCTACACCGCCGTCGACGCCGCCCATCTCCTCGACGTCTACCGCCACGCCCATCCGCGGGCAGAGTGATATCCACTTAATTCTCGTCATCCCCGCGGAAGCGGGAACGACAGATTAAATATTCTTGGAGCCGAGGTGCCATCACGCCCGGTATGGCAACCAATGCCGCCTGGATCCCGACGTCGACGATGATCCGGCCGCGGTCGAGCTTACCCGTCAGCAAAGGCATGCGAGAAGAACCCGAGATCGACGCTGCGGCACGTAACCTCCTGGATCGAGAACGGCTCGTCAGGGAACATCGCTTCGCCGGCGGCTTCGGCCTGAACCGCGGTCGGGTAGAAGCCGATGATCGCGCAGGCGTGCAGCAGTGCATATTCGCCCTCGCGCTGCGGCAGGTGCTGACCGACGTTTCGCTGAAAATAATCGAAATTGCTCTCGATCTCGGCGTCCAAGCCATAGGACATGCGGTCTCTCCCTCGTGGCCGTCGCGCTGTGTAACAGCTTGCCGAGTCGCTGTAACGGGCGATCGGCGATCGGTTCAGTCGTCGTTCAAGCGTTCGGCGCGATGGTGTGCCGTTCCCGGGAGCCGATGCCATGTTGAAGTCGATCGTCGCCGCCGTCGTGATCGCGGCGGGCACGGCGGCCGCGGCGGCGCCGATCGATACGGTCAGGGCGGCGCTGAAGGCGACGACGACGATGACCGCCGACTTCGTCCAGACCGCGGGCAACGGCGCGGTCGCCACGGGCAAGCTGACGCTGTCGCGGCCGGGGCGGATCCGCTTCGAGTACGACAAGGCGCCGCTGCTGATCGTCGCCGACGGCAAGCGGCTGACCTTCGTCGACTATGAAGTGTCGCAGGTGTCGCAGTGGCCGATCCGCAGCACGCCGCTCGGCGTGCTGCTCGACGGCGACGCCGATCTCGCGCGCTTCGCCCGCGTGGTCGGCGCCGAGGGCCAGGGCGTGCTGGTCGAGGCGCGCGACCCGAAGCATCCCGAATACGGCGCGATCACGCTCAACTTCGTCCGCGATGCCGCCGCACCGGGCGGGCTGGCGCTGCTCGGCTGGACCGCGCTCGACGCGCAGAACAACCGCACCTCGGTCCGGCTGTCGGCGACGCGCTACAACGTCGCCGTCGCGCCGGCGCGCTTCACCTTCCGCGACCCGCGCGTCCGCGCGCTGCCGGGACGGACCGGGTAAGCGGCCAGCCGTGGGATTCCGGCGATGCGCGCCGCGCGGTTCATGGACGGTCAAGGAAGCGGCGGTTATGACGGTTTTGCGGCAAGCGATCCGAAGCCCGGGATTTGCCCCCTGTTATCCGGGCATCCGGGTCGCCCCGCATGCGTGACGAGCGCAGACGGGTCCCCGCTCCATGCCCCCGGAGCGGGGACCTAACCGCGCGCCGCGGTTTGCCGGCGACGCGCCGCCGCCCTACATCGTCGCCATGACCGGCACCGTCTCGATCGCCACGTGGAACATCAATTCGGTGCGCTTCCGCCTCGACATCGTCGAGCGGTTCCTGACGCTGCACGCTCCCGACGTGCTGTGCCTGCAGGAGACCAAGGTCGTCGACGACGCCTTTCCGCACGCGATGTTCGACCGGCTCGGCTACCGCCACCGGCTCGTCTGCGGGCAGAAGATGCACCACGGCGTCGCGACGCTGTCGAAGCTGCCGCTGGCGGCGCCGCGGCGGCACGACTGGCAGGACAACGGCGAGGCGCGCCACATCGGCGCGCGGCTGCCGAACGGGCTGCTGATCGAGAACGTCTACGTGCCCGCCGGCGGCGACGTCCCCGATCCCGCGCTCAACCCGAAATTCGCGCAGAAGCTCGCCTTCGTCGACCGCATGACGCGCTGGTCGGAGGGCTTGCGCGACGACAGCGTCATCGTCGGCGACTTCAACATCGCGCCGCTGCCGTGCGACGTGTGGAGCCACAAGGCGCTGCTCGGCGTCGTCAGCCATACGCCGGTCGAGGTGGCGCGGCTGGGCGCGCTCGCCGCGGCGCACGACTGGGTCGACCTCGGCCGGCGCTTCGTGCCGGCGCCGGCGCGGCTCTATACGTGGTGGAGCTACCGCAACAACGACTGGGCGGCGTCGGACCGCGGCCGGCGGCTCGACCATATTTGGGCGAGCCCGGCGGTGGCGGGGGCGGCGACGGGCTTCGCCGTGGTCGAGGAGGCGCGCAACTGGGGCAAGCCGTCGGACCATATCCCGCAGATCGCGACCTTCGCGCTATGAACGCCGTCGCCCGCGCGGTCGACGAGCTGCGCCGCGGCCAGCCGGTGCGCGTCACCGGGCCGGGCGGCGACCTCGACGTGCTCGCGGTCGAGCTGGCCGACGAGGCGACGCTCGCGCGATTGGAG
>CAXUEV010000318.1:0-2541 GCA_964250105.1 uncultured Sphingomonadaceae bacterium | reverse complement strand
CGCGGCGCTGCGCGCGGGCGTCGCCGCCGGCCGCGCCGACCTCGCCTGCCTGATCTACACGAGCGGCACCGGCGGCACTCCGCGCGGCGTCCGCCAGCACCACGGTGCGATCCTGCAGAACGTCGCCGCCGCCTGCGAGATCATCGAGAGCGACTTCCCGCTTGCCGCCGACGGTTCGCGCGACAGCTTCCTCTCGTTCCTGCCGCTGAGCCACGCCTATGAGCATAGCTGCGGCCAGTTCGTGCCGATCGGGCTCGGCGCGTCGATCCACTATGCCGAGGGGCTGGAGAAGCTCGCCGCCAACATGGCGGAGACGCGGCCGACGATCATGGTCGTCGTGCCGCGACTGTTCGAGGTACTGCGCGGGCGAATCGCCAAGGGGATCAAACGGCAGGGCGGCACCGCGACCCTATTGTTCAACCAGGCGCTGCGGCTCGGGCGCAAGCGCTACGATCGCGGCGGCACGCTGCCGCTCTGGGACCGGCCGCTCGACGCGCTGCTCGACCGCACGGTCCGCCGGAAGGTCCGCGCCCGGTTCGGCGGCCGGCTGAAGACGCTGGTCTCGGGCGGGGCGCCGCTCAACCCCGACGTCGGGCTGTTCTTCCAGGCGCTCGGCATGACCTTGTGCCAGGGCTACGGCCAGACCGAGGCCGGCCCGCTGATCGCCTGCAACCGCCCCGCGGCGACGATCAAGCTGCACAGCGTCGGGCCGCCGCTGCGCAACACAGCGGTGCGGATCGCCGACGACGGCGAGATACTCGTGGCGGGCGAGCTGGTCATGGCCGGCTATTGGCGCAACGACGCCGACAGCGGGCGGGCGCTCGTCGACGGCTGGCTGCTGACCGGCGACATCGGCCATATCGACGCCGACGGGCATCTCGTCATCACCGACCGCAAGAAGGACATATTGGTCAACGACAAAGGCGACAACGTTTCGCCCGCCCGCGTCGAGGGCATGCTGACGCTCCAGCCCGAGATCCTCCAGGCGATGGTCCACGGCGACCGCCGGCCGTATCTCGTCGGGGTCATCGTGCCCGATCCCGAATGGGCGCTCGACTGGGCACGTGACCGGGGAATGCCGGCCGACCTCGCCCGGCTCGCGCGCGAGCCCGAGTTCGCCCGCGCGCTGACCGCCGCGGTCGACCGGGTCAACGCCCGCGTCGCGGCGCTCGAGAAGGTCCGCCGCATCATCGTCGCCGACGCCCCCTTCAGCGTCGACAACGCGCAACTGACCCCGTCGCTCAAAATCCGCCGCCACGTCCTGCGGGAGGTCTATGGCGAACGCCTCGACCGGCTATATGGCTGATCGCTAGGGCTTAATTTTCGCCTCTACACAAAACATCTTGCGCGGTGTATCATATGTCTCCACACAAAATACATGACTAAGACTCTGACCCTGCGAAAAACGCTCGCAACCTCGCCGTTCACCGTCTGGCGCTTACGGATTTCGCTGGCTTCGATACCGACACCGTCGTCAGCGTCGATGACCGCTTCGATTAGGGCGAACCCGCTACCGCGCATTCGGCCGGATCGGCGGCGCGGGTCACTGCCTCGTGTTCACCCTGATTGGCGAGACGATGCGGTTGATCAGCTTTCGCCGTGCCTACGCCAAGGAGATGCGCCGTTATGATTAAGGAACAGCCGGTCGTGTTCGATGACGATAATCCGGAATGGACGAGCGAGGATTTCGCCATGGCGAAGCCCGTGGCGGAGGTGTTCGCCGCCGGGGTCGCGCCGGGCCTCGTCCGCAAGCGCGGACGTCCCGCGCTGGCCGAGGATGACCGCAAGCAGAAGGTGAATATTCGCCTGTCGCCCGACGTGTTGAATGCGCTTCGGGCAAGCGGAGCGGGCTGGCAGACGCGCGCCGACGATCTGCTGCGGAAGAGCCTGCGGCTGGCGGGGCGGTAGCGATCCGCCGAAATGTGGAGGCCCGACCGGGAATCGAACCCGGGTGCACGGATTTGCAGTCCGTTACGTCACCACTCCGCCATCGGGCCGGCGGGCGACGCTTAGCCATAACGCTTGGCGACTGCAACCGCGCAGGCTAGACGCCGGCTTGTCCGTTGCCGGGCGGCTGTATTATAGATATAACTCACTGCGACCCGAACGAGGCTGTCCACCGTATGATGTTCGACAAGATGCGCGAGGCGATGGTCGACAGCCAGCTGCGCACCACCGGGGTCAACGATGCCGCCGTGCTGGCGGCGTTCCGCGGCGTGGCGCGCGAACGCTTCGTGCCCGTGTCGCGCGCGGCGCTGGCCTATGCCGATGCCCCGGTCGAGCTCGCGCCCGGCCGCTTCCTGATCGAGCCGATGGTCCTCGGGCTGCTGCTGACCCATGCCCGGATCGAACCCGCCGACCGAATTCTCGTCGTCGGGGCCGGCACCGGCTATGCCGCCGCGGTGATCGCCCGCCTGAGCCGCCACGTCACCGCGGTCGAGGAGGATGACGGCCTCGCCGCCGCCGCCGAGGCCAACGGCGTCGCCGTCCGGCGCGGCTCGCTGACCGAGCCCGAGCGGATCGAGATCAACAGCCACGTCG
>CAXUEV010000317.1:0-2541 GCA_964250105.1 uncultured Sphingomonadaceae bacterium | reverse complement strand
TGACGTACAGCGTCAGGCGCTGTCCCGCCGCGTCGCCGTACATGAACTGCGCCACCGGTCCATCGTCGCCCGGCAGCAGTCGACCACCAATGAGCTCGAAACCGACGGCACCCAGAGACGGCGCGCGCACCGACGTTCCCATGCGCTTCGTCAGCCACGCGACCAGCGCCTGTTCCTGATCCGCTCCGACCTCGACCGGCCTTCGCAGGTCGGGGCTGTACACGACGTGCGCGATGGCCGCGCGGCGCGCGAAGCCGCTGAGGTTGCCCCGATCGGCGACCCCGACCGGGCTGGAGGAGGCGATCCGAGACGGTCCGGATGCCGCGAGCGCGAGGCGGACGGCATCCGCATCCATCGCGCCGCGTGTCATCCAGGCGGCACCTCCGCTGACGACCGCGACCGCGATTCCCGCAGCGAGCCCGCGCCAGTGCCGGACCGTTGCGCGTGGTCGCAGGGGCAATTCGAGCGGCAAGGGTTCGACGAGCACGGGATCGAGCAGCCGATGGAGGCGGGCGTTCTGATCCTCCCAGTCCTGGACGCGGCGAAGGTCGTCCGGGCTTCCGGCGAGGAAGCGTTCGACCTCGGCGCGACGCGCAGGCGCGAGTTGCCGATCGACGAACGCTTGCAGGTCCGCCTCCGTGATGGGGGGGATGCGGCCGTCCTGCGCGACGATCTTGATGGGTTGGTCGTCCATGGTCATTTCACCCGGTGGATGCGCGGCGCGATATTAGCGGCCGGCCCTCCCTGCAGTTCGGCGCGCAGACGCACGCGCGCGCGGGACAGTCGCGACATGACGGTACCGATCGGAATCCCGAGAGCCGTGGCGACCTCCTGATACGTCAGTTCCTCGACGCCCACCAGCAACAGCACCTCCCGCTGCTCGGACGGTACGCGCTGCAATGCCTGCTCGAGGTCGCGGACCTCGAGCGCGTCGGCTTGCTGCGCACGATGTGGTTGCTCCGGCGGTTCTTCACCCGTGGTGTCTTCCGGACGACTGCGCGCTGATCGAAGCCGATCGACGAAGTGGTTGTGCATGATGCCGAACATCCAGGCGCGCAGCTCGCCGCGCTTCTGCCAGAACGAGAAACGGGACCACGCGCGTTCGAGCGTGTCCTGGACCAGATCGTCCGCCAGGTCGCGGTCGCGCACCAGCCCGCGTGCGTAACGCCGCAGGCTGGGGATGCACGACACGATCGCTGCCTCGTCTTCGCTACGCATCGATCGATTTCAGCTGGGCATCAATCGAGTCGTCACTTCACCACGTGCCAGACGTCCTTGAAGTTGTCGCCGGTCATGTCGCCCGGCTTCTTGTCGGCGGAATAGGTGTAGACCGGCTTGCCCTTGAATGCCCACTGCTTGGCGCCGTCATCGCGCGTGACCAGCGTGAAGTTTCCTTCGGCCTTGGCGTCGGCCTTGGCTACCAGGGCCGGCCAGAGCGTTGCGCACGGACCATTGCAGGCGCTCTTGCCGCTGCCGGCGGCGTCTTTGTCGAACGTATAGAGCGTCATGCCGGAAGCATCGACGAGCATGCCGTTGGACATCTTCGCGGCTTCTTCTGCCTGGGCGGTCGATGCGAACAGTGCGGCGAGTGCCAGGACGGCGGCAGAACAGGTACGTGCGTGCATGAGGAATCTCCGGAAAGGTTGACGAACCAGGTGGGGTGAGGCGAACGACTCCTGGGTGGACGGACAGGATCAGCCGGGTATTCCATCGCCCGTGCCGAGACCTTCGAATTCTTTTTCGCGACGATGCGGAATGAAGCGCCGCACCGATTCGTCGATGGGGGACCACAACCACCGGTCACTTGCAGACACTTCTCCCGATGAGCCGCTTCCACTTCGCATCGTTCGCGATGGGCACCACACTCGCCACCGTGGCCGTCGTGCTGACGAGTTTCGCGTACCCCGCGATGCCCGATCACGCAATGATGAGTCATGACTCACCGCCCGCGCTCCTGTCTGTCAGCAACGCGCACTCCTTCTCCGACCTGATGGCGAACGCGGATGCTGTCATGCATCACGCGATGGCCGCGGCACCACGCGACGGCGACCCGGATCACGACTTCGCCAGCGCGATGATTCCTCACCATCAAGGCGCCGTCGACATGGCGAAGATCGAACTGCTCTACGGCCGCGACCCGGTGCTTCGCCGCCTCGCCCAGGAAATCATCGTGTCCCAGCAGCAGGAGATCGACGTCATGCGGCGCCGGATCGAGACGTTGCAGGTCGCGCGCCGATCCACTCTCCCACATTCACATTCCAAGGTCGCTCCATGAAAGCACCCCGCTTCGTTCTGTCTGTTCTCGCCGCCTCGCTGATATCCGGACTTTCGCTCGCCGGCCAGGCGCCCGCGTCAAGCGCGTCGCCCGATGTCCCCGTCACGTCGAAAGACCGCGTCTACCTGTCGGACCAGTTTTCCAACACGGTGTCGGTGGTCGACCCGGCGACAGCCAGGCTGCTCGGGGTCATCAAGCTCGGCGAGCAGACGCCGCAGAACTTGAGCCCGCTCTACAAGGAACAGCTGCTGGTCCACGGCATGGGC
>CAXUEV010000316.1:0-2543 GCA_964250105.1 uncultured Sphingomonadaceae bacterium | reverse complement strand
CGCGTGGGCGGCGGCGGCGGGCTGGATCACCGCGGCGACGACCGCGGCCTCGACCGCGCCCGAGGCGAACGGGATCGTCCGCGCGACGCCCATGCGGTCGCGGTCGACGTTGGCCGCGCGCGCATGGCCGATGTTGGGCGACCCGGCCTGCGGCTGGTAGTCGCCGCCGCCGGTGTTTGCGGGGTCGTAGTTCGGATAGCCGCCGCTGTCGGTGCCCGACTTGTCGAGCAGGTAGCGCGGGCTGACGCCGCCGGCGACCGGCGGCGTGTCGACCGTATAGTTCGGCGTGTTCAGGCCGTCGAACTCGTGGAGGAAGTCGGCGACGGTGTTGCCGCGGAAGATGATGTTGTCGACGAAGCCGACGCCGTACGACGCCGCCCACGACTGGACGGCGTTGGGCCGGTAGCCGTGGGCGCGCGGGTCGCCCGCCGCCTGCCGCTGCGCCTTGACGCCGATCTCGTTGTAGAAGTCGGTCTTGATCGAATGCTGGTCGACCGAGTTGT
This sequence comes from uncultured Sphingomonadaceae bacterium, assembly GCA_964250105.1. Taxonomy (GTDB): domain Bacteria; phylum Pseudomonadota; class Alphaproteobacteria; order Sphingomonadales; family Sphingomonadaceae; genus Polymorphobacter_B. Next base: position 2,040 of record CAXUEV010000316.1, on the reverse strand, counting down.
TGGCGAAGCGGTTGTTGATCGTGATCGCGCTGTCGCTGTCGGTCAGCGCGACCGACCCCGACGCGGCGACGTCGTACCAGAGGTTGATCCGGTCGCCGGCGCAGGTATTGCCCTCGACGATGCAGTTGGTCGACACGATCGGCGACGTCTCGCCCGGCGTGCCGAACACCGGCTGCGACGCGCCGTACTGCTCGGTTACGTTGTTGGCGAACACCTGGCGGTTGAACACGGCATAGGTCGTGCCGAGCGCGGTCTCGCCGGCGGACGCGTTCGGCGTGAACCCCTGCAGCCACGCCCGCGCGCCCTTGACGTAGCGCAGGTCGTTGCCGGCGATGACGACGTCCTGGGTGACGCCGGCGATGTCGCTGCCGGTGCCCGAGCTGCCGGCGGCGACGACCGCCGAATTGCCGCTCTTCGCCGTCGGCAGGCGCGCGCAGTTGAGCACGACCGCGGCGCCGATCGGATATTCGACCTGGCAGTTGCGCACGAGGTGCGGCTGGTGCGTCGACGTATAGTTGATGCCCGAAGCATGCTTCCAGTATCTGCAGTTGGTGTAGTAGCGCACGCCCCAGCCGGTGCGGGCGAAGACGACCGCGGTCTGCGTCTCCATCCCCGCCTGCCCGCGCAGCTCGACATTGTCGGCCCAGACATGGTTGCAGGTGGTGAATTCGGCGTTGGTCATCTCGATCGTCAGGTTGCGGAAGATGAAGCGCGTGCCGCGCGTGCCGTTGCCGACGCAGCCGGTGCGCAGCAGCACGTTCGCCCGCGGGTTGGGGTCGGCGGGATCGCCCTCGACGATGTCCCACGTCGAGTTCGAGGTGACGCCGGCGGCGACGCTGCCGCCGCTGGTCGGCGTGACGTAGCTGCCCGTCTTGTAGCGGCAGCACATGCCGTCGGTGCAGCCCGCCGCCTCCGCCGTCTGGCCGTTGCGCGCGGCGATGACGCGGTTGAGGCTCTTGATCGCGTTCTTGGCGACGGCGAAGTCGCTCGCCGGCGTCCCCGCCGACGCCACCGCCGGGTCGGCGCTGACGGTGCACGTCGCCGGGTCGGTCGTGCCGCCGGGGGCGACATAGACGTACAGCCGCTGGATCCACGCCCCCGTCATCGCCGTCGCCGCGACCGTCTGCGACGTGACGCTGTAGGTGCCGTTGCCCCCCGTGCCGGTGCCGAGCGCGGTGATCACCGTCCGGGCGAGGACGCCGGTGCCGGCGATCTGGGTGCCGACCGCGAGCGGGGCACCGGCGAAGTTCGACACCGTCATCGTCGTGCCGCTGATCGCCGCGGTGAAGGTCGATCCCGGATCATAGGCGACGACGAACGGGGTCTGCGCGGCGTTCTTGTGCGCGGTCGCCGCCAGCCCGGTCATCGCCGGCGCGCTGTTGCTGCTGGCGACGGCGGTCGCCGCGGTGTCGCCGGTGTCGCTCGCCCGCGCCGGGCCGATCCACGGGAACGCCTTGAAGTCGCAGCGGATCAGCCCCTCGCCGAGCGGCCCCGGCGTCGCCGTCGCGCCGTCGATCGTCACCTTGTAGACGCGCAGGGTGTCGCCGGCCTTGGTCGAGGTCGACAGCGCCGTCGCCCAGGCGGTCGCGGTGTTGGTGCCGTCGGTGGCGGTGAATTTGACGCCGGCGACCGGCGCGAGCCCATTGGGATGGTGCGAGAAGGCGACGACCTCGAGGTCGAACGCGGTCGTCCGGCGGATATGCTGCAGCGGCACGTCGGTCCAGCGCACGATCGGCGCGGCGGCGGCGACGGTCGACTCGTTCGTCACCGCGATGCCCGCCGCCGCCGCCTCGCCGGCGCGCCAGCCGGCGAGCACCGCCAGCCGCAGGTCGGTGTCGGTCGCATAGACATGCTGCGACAGCGCGAGGCGGACGCGCGTCTGGCCGCCGCCGAGGTCGGTCTCGTCGATCGTCTTCGGCGCGCGGTTGCCGGCATTGTCGGCGACCACCGGCAGGCGCAGCGGCTTGGTCGCGACGAGGCTGCGAACGGGCGCCGGCGGCAGGGCGACCCCACCGCCCGACGCGAAGCCGGCGGCGGTCG
>CAXUEV010000315.1:0-2547 GCA_964250105.1 uncultured Sphingomonadaceae bacterium | reverse complement strand
GGCGGCGGCGACGACGCGCGTGCCCCAGTCGCTGCCGTCGGCCCAGACCACCGCCGCGCCGTCGCCGTCGACGACCTCGGCGAACAGCCGCAGCTTGGCGGCGAAATAGGCCTCCATGTCGCCGTGATAGTCGAGATGGTCGCGGCTGAGGTTGGTGAAGGCGGCGGCGCGGACCGGCAGGCCCTCGGTGCGGTATTGCGCGAGGCCGTGGCTCGACGCCTCGAAGGCGACATGGCTGATCCCCTCGCGCGCCAGCCCGCCCATGTTGGCGAGGAAGGTGACGACGTCGGGCGTGGTCAGCCCGGTCGTCACCTGGTCGTCGGCAGTCGTCACCCCGAGCGTGCCGATGCTCGCTGCGGCGAACCCGGCCTGCCGCCAGAGCTGGCGCGTCAGCTCGGCGGTCGAGGTCTTGCCGTTGGTGCCGGTCACCGCCACCGTCGCCGCGGGGAACGGCGCGAAGAACTTCGCCGCGACCGCGGCGAACAGCCGGCGCGGCTCGGCGGCGGCGAGATGGACCGCGCCGGCGACGACCGCCTGCGGCCGGGCGACGACCGCGACCGCACCGTTGGCGACGGCGGCCGGGATATAGTCCTCGCCGTCGACGCGGGCGCCGGCGAAGGCGCCGAACACGGTTCCCGGCGCGACCTTGCGGTGGTCGAGGGCGACGCCGCTGACGGCGCGGGCGCGGTCCTCCGGCGCCAGATGGGTCGCCGCCGGAACCAGCTCGCCAAGCCGCATGTCAATCCTTGTCGGGGGCGCTGGCGACGAGGCCGAGGACGCCGCTGATGTCGATGTCGCGGCCGGTGTCGGGACGGACGCCGAGGATCGGGCCGATACGGGTGACGACCTTCTCGACGATCGGCGCCGAGACCATGCCCGCGGTCGAGAAGCCGCCGGTCTCCGCCGTCCCGTGCGGCGCGTCGAGCAGCGCGATGACGACGTAGCGCGGCGCGTCCATCGGGAAGGCGGCGGCGAAGGTCGAGACGTTGACGTGCTTGTTGTAGCCGCGGCCCTGCTGCTTCTCGGCGGTGCCGGTCTTGCCGCCGACGCGGTAGCCGGGCGCGTTGGCGCGGCGCCCGGTGCCCGAGGTGACGACCATCCGCAGCAGCGCGCGCATCGTGTCCGACGTCTTCTGCGAGAACACCCGCCGCGCCGGGGCGGCGGCGCCGGGAGCGACCTTGAGGAAGGTCGGCGGGCGGAACCAGCCGCCGTTGACCACGGCCGCGTAGGCGGTCGCGAGGTGGAGCGGGGTGACGGCGATGCCGTGGCCGAAGCCGACCGTCATCGTCGCGATCTCGCCCCAGTTGTTGGCGGGCGGGTACAGCGTGTTGCCGCGCTCGAGCAGCTCGCCGCCGACCGGCGACAGGAAGCCGAGCTCGTCGAGATAGGCGCGCTGGCGCGCGGCGCCGAGCTCGGCCGCCATGCGCGCGGTGCCGATGTTCGACGAATGGATGAAGATCTCGGGCACCGTCGCCCATTTGCGCAGCTCGTGGCCGCGGTCGTCGTGGATGGTGAAGCGGCCGATGTGGATCGGCGCGGTGGCGTCGTACTTCTGGTCCATCGAGTGGATCAGGCCCGCGTTGAGCGACATGGCGATCGTCAGCGTCTTGAAGGTCGAGCCGAGCTCGTAGACGCCGAGCGTCGCGCGGTTGAACTTCGAATCGTTGTCCGAATGGCCGGCGGCGTTGGGGTTGAAATTGGGGAACGAGGCGAGCGCGATCACCTCGCCGGTGTGGACGTCCATGACGACGCCGGCCGCGCCGATCGCGCTGAACTTGGTCATGGCGGTGCCGAGCTCGCTCTCGAGCGCCTGCTGGACGCGGCTGTCGAGCGCGAGGAACACGGGCTTGCCGCGCGTGGCGGGCGACGACAGCCGTGTGTCGAGCGCGAGCTCCATGCCGTATTTGCCGCGGCCGTCGACGTCGGTGTAGCCGAGGACGTGCGACGCGAGGCCGAGGTTCGGGTAGAGCCGCTCGGGCTCCTTCTCGAGCGTGATCGCCGGCTCGCCGAGGTCGTTGATCCGCTTCGCCTGCGCCGGCAGGACGCGGCGGTCGACGTAGCGGAAGACGCCGGGGTGGACGAGCTCGGCGTAGATCTGGCCGGCCGACTTGTCGGGCAGGATCGCGGCGAGCGAATCGGCGAGCGCGCGCGGATCGCCGACGAGCTTGCGCGGGGCGACGGCGATGGCGACGGCGTCGAAGGTGCGCGCGAGCTCGACGCCATTGCGGTCGAAGATGTCGGCGCGGGGTGCCGGCGGCAGCGTATAGGCCGACGCCGCCGCGGGCGGCGTACGGAGCAGCGCGAGATCGGCGAGGCGGACGCCGATCAGCCCGATCGCGCCGAGGAACAGCAGCATCGCGGTCATCAGCCGCTGCCGGCCACGCGCCAGCCCCGCCTGCCGCTGCTGTTGCTGGCAACGCTGGTGTCGTTCGCGCTAGCGGTGGCGGTCGAGTTCACGCAGATCTGGTTTCCGCCCCGCACCGTGGCGCTGAACGACCTGCTCGCGGAGGCGATCGGCAGCCTGGCGGGGGTTGCGGTGGCGGCGCG
>CAXUEV010000314.1:1537-2556 GCA_964250105.1 uncultured Sphingomonadaceae bacterium | reverse complement strand
GACGGCGACGACCGCCAGCGACGCGAGCAGCACGCCGCCGTGCCACCAGCGCGACAGTGCCGCGGTCATCCGCGACGGGCAGCCGGCGCCCCGCGCCCCGCAATCCGCGACGCGCCCGATCAGGATCGGCAGCGTCGTCTCCTTCCAGTACGGGTCGTTGAGGTAAGACGCCGGGTCGCGGACCGGCTCGTCGACCTCGATCTCGCCGAGCTGCCGCCACCAGTTGCGCAGCGACGCCGCCGCCTGTCCGAGCGGATCATAGGCGATCGCGGCAAGGACGAAGCGCGGCTCCTCGTCCTGCAGCCGGGTGCGGGTCGCATAGTCGCTGACGAGGAAGACGCCGGTCGGCACGTCGGACCACAGTATGTCCTCCGAATCCGCCAGCGGCTGGTTGCGGAAGCGGCACAGCGTGTAGGCGACGCCGGCGGCGCAGGCGTGGCGCAGATAGCGCCGCCCCGGCCCGTCGGCGAGGACGCGGGCGGTGAGGAACGGCTGGCGGCGCAGCGTGTCGCCGGTCTCGAGCTTGACCGCGAGGCCGTAGACGCCGTTCGCGGCGATGGCGACGACGAGGGCGATGCCGACGATGCCGACGCGGACGATCTTCTCGGACCGGTCGACGCCGAGGCGGTGCATCGCCGCCGCTCCCGCCGCGGCGAGCGGCACGACGAGCAGGACGTGCGAGGTGTGGACCGCCATGGCGAAGGCGAGCACGCCGCCGACCGCCCAGGTCTCGCCGCGCCCGAGCCGGTCGCGATAGACGACGACGATCGCCACCGCCAGCGCCGCCACCGCGGCGAAGATGTCGGGCATGGCGAAGCCGGCGAAGAACGGCAGCGCCGACCCCACCGTCAGCGCCGCGATGCCAGGCAGGAACCCGCGCGGCGGCGCCGGCGCGTGCCGATTGCACGCGCTCCAGCGCATAGCCGACCGCATCCTGCGTCGCCGCCTCGGCCACCTCGACGCCCTGCAGCCCGACGAGCAGGCGGGCATTGTTCATCATCGTGAACATCGCGCGCATG
>CAXUEV010000314.1:0-1527 GCA_964250105.1 uncultured Sphingomonadaceae bacterium | reverse complement strand
CCCGCCACAGCACGAACAGCAGCCAGCTGACCGCCAGCGCCTGCGCCGCCGCGACCGCCCACAAGGTGCCGATCCGCGCGACGAGGTAGAGCGCCAGCCCGTAGAGTGCCGAACGCGACGCCATCTGCGTGTGGTTCATGTGCGCGTCGGCGATTTCCTCAGCGGTCGGCGGATGGGCGGACGGCGTCGGGACGAGGCGCTCGCGCACCGCCTGCACCAGCTCGCGGCCGAGCGTGTAGTAATCGTCGGTGTCGGTGAAGACGGTCGGCGCGCGGTTGGCGGCGACCCCGGCGAGGATGATCAGCGCGCCGGCGACGACCATGGCCGTCGCCCGGCTGGCTGGGGCGGCAGGATTCGAACCTGCGGATGCCGGTACCAAAAACCGGTGCCTTACCACTTGGCGACGCCCCATCGCGTCCCCCGCGCCTTCTACGCGGTCGCCCGGTGATGGCAAGCCGAGCGCGGTCAGTTGGTCGCCAGGATCGCCACCGTCGCGACCGACTGGATGATGCCGCCGAGGATGCCCGAGACGTCGCGGATCAGGTCGAGCGTGAAAAGCGGATCGATATCCTTGGGCACGATGATCGTGCTGCCGGGCGGGATGACGAGCCGGTCGCTGCGCGCGTTGACGCGGCGCAGCGGCTCGGCGGTGCCGTTGGGCAGGACGACATAGGTGCGGTTGCGGTCGGCGGTCTTGGTCGTGCCGCCGGTCTCGCTCAGATAGTCGCGCGCGGTCTTGCCGGCGACGAACTGGAGCGCGCCGGGATTGCTGACGTCGCCGAGCGCGAGGACAAAGTTCGGCCGCTTCGGCAGGTAGACCGCGTCGCCCGATTCGAGCACGGTGTCGAGGTCGGGGCGCAGCGCGATGACGCGCGGATCGGCCTCGATCACCACCCGGCCCGGCGCCTCGACCGAGGTCAGCGAGTCGATCAGCCGCGCCGCCGAGGCGATCGAGTCGCCGCTGCCGGCCTTGCGCGCCGACACCGCGAGCAGCGCGTTGGTCAGCTCGCGACCAGTGCGGCGGATGCCTTCCTGCTGCGCTTCCTTGACGCTGCGGCGGGTGAAGACCGTGCCGTAAGGATAGCCGAGCGGGCCGATACCGCCGGCGCGCGCGATCAGCTCGGACAGTTTCTCGCCCTTGCGGACGGTATAGAGGCCGGGCCGGGCGAACTCGCCGCTGAGGAGGACGCCGCCCGCCTCGTACTGCGGCTGCGCGGCGTTGAAGCGGAGGTCGTCGCCGGCGCGGACGAAGGTCGACGCGAGCATGCCGCCGGCGTTGGCGGTGACGCGCTGCAGCGTCGACTGGGCGCCGCTCGACTGGGTCAGGTCGAGCGTCAGGTCGTCGCCGCCGGCGAGCCCCTGGGCGATGCTGGCAAGGTCGCGCGCGCTGATGCTGCCGGCGACCGGATACGCCCCTGGGCTGCGCACCGCGCCGCCGACGCCGACCGCGTTCTCGATCAGGACGGGCAGCAGTTCGGGTTCCTCCTCGAACGTCGCCGGGCAGCGCGCGCCGCCGCGCGCCGGGTC
>CAXUEV010000313.1:0-2557 GCA_964250105.1 uncultured Sphingomonadaceae bacterium | reverse complement strand
GGCGCCAACACCGTCAAGACGCACCTCGCCCGCGTCTTCGCCAAGACCGGCGCGCGGCGGCAGAGCGAGCTCGCCGCGCTGGTCGCGGCGATGCCGGACATCCCGACCTGATCCTCCCCCGGCAGGGGAGGCTTGATCCTCCCCGGCAGGGGGAGGGGGACCATGCTCTTGCATGGTGGAGGGGCGTCGCGACCGGGTGGCGCGGCGGGGGTGTGTGTGCCCGGTCATGGCGCCCCTCCACCACGCGCCGAAGGGGCGCGCGGTCCCCCTCCCCCTGGCGGGGGAGGATCGGCGTGGTGATCCTCCCCGCTTGCGGGCAGGATCCGAGTATGCGGCACTGCACCATCCTTGCGTGGGTCCACCCCCGCGGCTAGATACCGGCGGCGGTTCGAGGAGCGCCGTCACGACATGCCGAACGTCGCCTATCAGTATCTGCCGATCCTGTTGTTCCTCGTCGTCGGCGTGGCCTTCTCGCTGATCTTCGTCGGGGCGCCGGTGCTGGTGTCGGCGCTGACGGGGACGGCGAAGCCGGACGCCAACAAGCTGTCGGAGTATGAGAGCGGCTTCCCGGCGTTCAGCGACAGCCGCGCGCAGTTCGACGTCCGCTTCTATCTCGTCTCGATCCTGTTCATCATCTTCGACCTCGAGGTCGCGTTCCTGTTCCCCTGGGCGGTGTCGCTCCACTGGACCGGCGTGTTCGGCTGGCTGTCGATGATGGCCTTCCTCGGCATATTGGCGATCGGCTTCGTCTACGAATGGAAGAAGGGAGCCCTCGATTGGGAGTGAACGCCGATACCGCCGGAGGCGCAAAAAGCTATCCGATGCTGACCGAGGAGCAGCAGGCGCGCGCGCTGGGCGACAGCCCGGCGTCGGCCCTGACGCTCGACCCGGCGCAGCGCGACGGCTTCCTCGGCGACGTCGACCGCGAGGTGGCGAACAAGGGCTTCCTCGTCGCCTCGACCGAGGACCTGTTCAACTGGGCGCGGACGGGGTCGATGTGGTGGATGACCTTCGGCCTCGCGTGCTGCGCGGTCGAGATGATGCACACGTCGATGCCGCGCTACGACGCCGAGCGCTTCGGCTTCGCGCCGCGGGCGAGCCCGCGCCAGTCGGACGTGATGATCGTCGCCGGGACGCTCTGCAACAAGATGGCGCCGGCGCTGCGCCGCGTCTACGACCAGATGCCCGAGCCGCGCTACGTCATCTCAATGGGCAGCTGCGCCAACGGCGGCGGCTATTACCACTACAGCTATTCGGTGGTGCGCGGCTGCGACCGCATCGTGCCGGTCGACATCTACGTCCCCGGCTGCCCGCCGACCGCCGAGGCGCTGCTGTACGGCATCCTCGCGCTGCAGCGGAAGATCCGCCGCACCGGCAGCTTCGAGCGGTGAGCGCCGCGCCGCACTGGCCGCGGACCAAGCCCGACGACGGCGTCGCCGCGCGGATCGAGGCGCTGTTCGGCTCGGCGGTGCGCGGCATCACCGACCATGTCGGCGAGCTGACCGTGCTGATCGAGCGCGACGCGCTGCTCGACGTCGTCACCGGCCTGCGCGACGATGCGGCGCTCGCCTACGACCAGCTGATCGACATCTGCGGCGCCGATTATCCGGCGCGGCCGTGCCGCTTCGACGTCAACTACCACCTGCTGTCGCTGACCAGGAACCGCCGCATCCGGCTCAAGCTCCACACCGACGAGCATCTGGCGGTGCCGTCGCTGACCGGGCCGTACCCGGTCGCCGGCTGGTTCGAGCGCGAGGTGTGGGATTGTTACGGGGTCCAGTTCGACGGCAACCCCGACCTGCGCCGCATCCTGACCGACTACGGCTTCCAGGGGCACCCGTTCCGCAAGGACTTCCCGCTGACCGGCCATGTCGAGCTCCGCTATTCGGAGGAGCACAAGCGCGTCGTCTACGAGCCGGTGCGGCTGGCGCAGGACTTCCGCTCGTTCGACTTCCTGTCGCCGTGGGAGGGGACCGACTATGTCCTGCCCGGCGACGAGAAGGCCGCCCCGCCGCCGACGCAGGCACCCGTCGTGTCGACCGCCGAGGCGCCGCGCGCGGGCGGCGCGCAAGCAAAGGCCAAGCCCGATGGTTGAGCAGCCGATCGCCGCCGACAAGGCCGCGGGCATGGCGATGACGCTTGAGCGCGACCCGACCGAGCCCGGCATCCAGAACTACATGATCAACTTCGGGCCGCAGCACCCGGCGGCGCACGGCGTGCTGCGGCTGGTGATGGAGCTCGACGGCGAGGTCATCGAGCGCTGCGACCCGCATATCGGCCTGCTCCACCGCGGCACCGAGAAATTGTGCGAGTACAAGACCTATCTCCAGGCGCTGCCGTACCTCGACCGGCTCGACTATGTCTCGCCGATGTGCATGGAGCACAGCTATGTGCTGGCGATCGAGAAGCTCGCCGGCATCGAGGTGCCGCTGCGGGCGCAGTATATTCGCACGCTGTTCGCCGAGATCACGCGCGTGTCGAACCATATCCTGAACGTGACGACGCACGCGATGGACGTCGGCGCGATGACGCCGATCCTGTGGCTGTTCGAGGAGCG
>CAXUEV010000312.1:0-2562 GCA_964250105.1 uncultured Sphingomonadaceae bacterium | reverse complement strand
CTGGCGGCGTCGCCGCACAGCGACGACCTCGCGGCGGCGATCGCCGGCGACGTGCCCGACGCGGTCGGCGAGGCGCTCGCCGCGCTGCGCCGCGACCATGTCGCCAAGGGCACCAAGGTGGCGACGCGCAAGGCGTCCGAGCTGGCGCTGGCGGCGATCAACGCCGCGACGACGCTGACCGTCGGCGGCTCGGCCGACCTGACGCATTCGAACCTGACGCTGACGCCGGGGCTCGGCTCGGTCACCGCCGCCGATTTCGCCGGACGCTATCTCCATTACGGCATCCGCGAGCACGGCATGGCGGCGGCGATGAACGGTATCGCCCGCCACGGCGGCTTCATCCCCTATGGCGGCACCTTCCTCGTCTTCGCCGATTATGCCCGCGGCGCGATCCGCCTGTCGGCGCTGATGGGGCTGCGCGTGATCTACGTGCTGACGCACGACTCGATCGGGCTCGGCGAGGACGGGCCGACGCACCAGCCGGTCGAGCATCTGGCGATGCTGCGGGCGACGCCGAACCTGCTCGTCATGCGCCCGGCCGACGCCGTCGAGACGGCGGAGGCGTGGCAGGTCGCGCTCGCCGAACGCCACCGTCCGACCGCGCTGATCCTGTCGCGCCAGGCGCTGCCGCTGGTCCGAACCGAGGAGTCGGCCGAGCTCAAGACCGCGCGCGGCGCCTATGTCCTCGCCGAGAGCGCAGGCCCGCGCGACGTCACGCTGCTCGCCACCGGCTCGGAAGTCGAGATCGCGCTCGCCGCGGCGGCGCTGCTCGCCGCCGACGGCATCGCCGCCGCGGTCGTGTCGATGCCGTGCTGGGAATTGTTCGAGGAACAGGACGCCGATTATCGACGCGCCGTCCTCGGGCTCGCCCCGCGCGTCGCCATTGAGGCGGCGGCGCGGCTCGGCTGGGACCGCTGGCTCGGCGAGCGCGGCCGCTTCGTCGGCATGACGGGCTTTGGCGCGAGCGGTCCGGCCGACCAGCTCTACAAGCACTTCGGCATCACCGCAGCCGCCGCCGCCGACGCCGCGCGCGCGCTCATCGCGGAGTCCTGAGCCATGGCCCGCATCACCCTCCGCCAGCTGCTCGACCACGCCGCCGAGCATGGCTACGGCGTGCCGGCGTTCAACATCAACAACATGGAGCAGGGACTGGCGATCATGGACGCCGCCAAGGCGGTCGACGCGCCGGTCATCATCCAGGCGTCGCGCGGCGCGCGCAGCTACGCCCACGACATCATGCTGCGCCACATCATCGACGCGCTGGTCGAGATGCACCCGACGATCCCGGTCGTCATGCACCAGGACCACGGCAACGACGACGCGACCTGCGCCTCCGCCATCGCCAACGGCTTCACCTCGGTGATGATGGACGGCTCGCTGCTGGCCGACGCCAAGACGCCCGCCGACTACGACTATAACGTCGCTGTGACGGCGCGGGTAACGGCGATGGCGCACGCCGCCGGGGTCTCGGTCGAGGGCGAACTCGGCGTCCTCGGCAGCCTCGAGACCGGCACCGGCGAGGCCGAGGACGGCCACGGCGCCGAGGGCGTGCTCAGCCACGACCAGCTCGTCACCGATCCCGAGCAGGCGGTCGACTTCGTCGCGCGGACCGGGGTCGACGCGCTCGCCATCGCCTGCGGCACCAGCCATGGCGCGTACAAGTTCAGCCGCCAGCCGACCGGCGACATCCTGGCGATGGACGTCATCGAGGAGATCCACCGCCGCCTGCCGAACACGCACCTCGTCATGCACGGCTCGTCGTCGGTGCCGCAGGAACTGCAGGACATCATCAACGCCCACGGCGGAGCGATGCCGCAGACCTTCGGCGTGCCGGTCGCCGAGATCGAGCGCGGCATCCGCTCGGGCGTGCGCAAGATCAACATCGACACCGACTGCCGCATGGCGATGGCCGGCCAGTTCCGCCGCGTCGCCGAGAGCGACCGCGCCGAGTTCGACCCGCGCAAGTTTCTCAAGCCCGCGATGGAGGCGATGCGCGACCTGTGCCGCGACCGCTTCGAACGCTTCGGCGCCGCCGGCCACGCGGCGTCGATCGTGCCGGTCCCGCTCGACGAGATGGCCCGGCGCTACGCCACGCGAATGGCTGCCTGAACGCTCTCCCAACCGCTCAAGGAGTGAAATCATGGACGCGATCGTCGCCAAGCCGCAGGGCAAGGACCGTTACGCCGCCGGCGTGATGGAATATGCCAAGATGGGCTATTGGGAGCCCGACTATACGCCCAAGGACACCGACCTCATCGCGCTGTTCCGCGTCACGCCGCAGGAGGGGGTCGATTCGATCGAGGCGGCCGCCGCCATCGCCGGCGAAAGCTCGACCGCGACGTGGACGGTGGTGTGGACCGACCGGCTGACCGCGTGCGAGAAATACCGGGCGAAGGCGTACCGCGTGATCCCGGTGCCGAACGCGCCCGACCAGTTCTTCGCCTATATCGCCTACGACCTCGACCTGTTCGAGGGCGGCTCGATCGCCAACCTGACCGCGTCGATCATCGGCAACGTCTTCGGCTTCAAGGCGGTCAAGGCGCTGCGGCTCGAGGACATGCG
>CAXUEV010000311.1:0-2566 GCA_964250105.1 uncultured Sphingomonadaceae bacterium | reverse complement strand
GGGCGGCGCTGGCGCAGGCCGGGGGCCGGATCGACGTGCTGGTCAACAACGCCGGGGTGTTCGAGGGCGTCGCGCTCGACGGCGACGATGCCGGCTGGGCGGCGGCGTGGGAGCGGTCGTGGCGGATCAACCTCCAGGCGGCGGCCGATCTCAGCCGCCGCGCGGTGCTCCACTTCCGGGCGAACGGCGGCGGCCGGATCGTCAACGTCGCCAGCCGCGCCGCCTTCCGCGGCGATTCGCCGGCGCACTGGCACTATGCCGCGGCCAAGGCCGGGCTGGTGGCGATGACGCGGACGATCGCCCGCGCCTATGCCGCCGACCATGTCCTGGCGTTCGTCGTCGCCCCCGGCTTCACCTTGACCGGCATGGCCGACGATTATCTCGCCAGCCGCGGCGGTGAAAAATTGCTCGCCGATATCCCGCTGGGGCGCGTCGCCGACGCCGCCGAGGTCGCCGAGACGATCCGCTGGCTGGCGCTCGACGCGCCGCCATCGCTGACCGGCGCGGTGCTCGACGTCAACGGCGCCAGCTATGTCCGCTGAAGCCGTCTGGCGCGTCCGCCTCGCGTGCACCCGCGCCGAGGCGGAGGCGATCCCGTTCGCCGACGACGCCTTTCCCGACCTCGCGACCCCGCCGACGCTGCTGACCGACGAACCCGATCCGGCGCAGCCCGACGCGTGGCTGCTTGACGCCTTCTTCACCGAAGAACCGGACGCGGCGCTGGTCGCGCGGCTGCAGGCGCTGGTGCCGAGCGCGGCTGTGGGGAGTGCGGCGGTCGCGCTGCTCGGCGAGGCCGACTGGGTGACGATGAGCCAGGCCGGGCTCGAACCGGTGCGCGCCGGGCGCTTCCTCGTCCATACGCGAGCGCATGCGGTGGCCCGCCGGCCCGGCGATTTCGCGATCCGCATCGAAGCCGGATTGGCGTTCGGCACCGGCCAGCATTTCACCACCCGCGGCTGCCTTGTCGCGCTCGACGCGCTGGCGCGGCGGCACCGCTTCGCCAACATCCTCGACCTCGGTACCGGCAGCGGCGTGCTCGCCGTCGCCGCCGCGCGCGCGTGGCGGCGCGCGCGGATCGTCGCCAGCGATGTCGACGACGTCGCCGTCGCAGTGGCGACGGCGAACGTGCGCGGCAACGGGGTGTGCGTCGCACGAACCGCAGGCGCGATCGAGCCGGTGGCGGCGCGCGGCCTGCTCCACCCGCGGCTGCGCCAGCGGGGACCTTACGACCTGATAACCGCAAACATTCTCGCCCGCTCGCTGATCGCGATGGCGGGACCGGTGGCGGACGCGCTCGCGCCCGGCGGCATCCTCGTTCTCGCCGGGCTGCTAACCACGCAGGTCAAGGCGGTGACCGCCGCCTATGCGCGGCGCGGCTGCCGTCCCGTGGCGCGGCACGACTTCGGCGAGTGGCCGACGCTCGTGCTGCGCCGGGGCGTTACGGGCGCCAGGCGTGAAACAGTGCGGTCTCGACCGGCTGCGGCTTGATGCCGAGGGCGATGCGGCGGCCGCTCTTCACCGCAGCGGTACGCGTGTTGACCGGTGCCAGCGGCAGGCGGCTGCGGGTCGCTTCATAGGCTTCGAACGAGATCTTCATGGCGTCGGGTCCTGTCGGCCGCGCGTTACTGAACCGGCGCGGTACAGCTAGATACGCACACGACCCGTCGACTTGAACCATGCCGCCGGCGACGGCAGCCATGCGCCCGGTGCATGGGCGCGGCTAGGCGCGGCCGACGAGCGCCTGCCAGGCGGCTTCGTCGATGACCTCGATGCCGAGGGCTGCGGCCTTGGTCAGCTTGGTGCCGGCGCCGGGGCCGGCGACGACGAGGTCGGTGCGCGCCGACACCGATGCCGCCACCTTGGCGCCGAGGCCCTCCGCCTGCGCCCGCGCCTCGTCGCGGCTCATCGTCTCGAGCGTGCCGGTGAAAACGATCGTCTTCCCAGTGACTTCGGAGGCGCGGGCGACGCCTGCGACGGGCTCGACGCTGATCTGCGCGAGCAGGTCGGCGACGACGGCGCGGTTGTGCGGCTCGGCGAAGAAGTCGGTCAGCGCCTCGGCGATCTCGGGGCCGACGCCGCCGACGGCGATGATCGCCGCCAGTTCGGCCGCGGCACGCCGCCGGCACTTCTCCGGGTCGTCGTCCGGCACGGGGCGGTCGGCGCGCAGCACGGTCCAGCGATCGACCGCGACGGCCGTCCGCGCGGCGAAGGTCGCCCATTCGCCGCAGTCGCGCGCGACGTCGCGCGCGATCACCTCGCCGACGTGGCGGATGCCGAGCCCGAACAGGAAGCGGTCGAACGGCACACGCCGCCGCTCGGCGATCGCCGCGAGCAGCTTGTCGACCGAGGTCGGCTTGAAGCCGCGCATCGCCAGCAGCGCGTCGCGCTTGTCGGCCAGGCGGAAGATGTCGCCGGGCGTCGCGATCAGCCCGCGGGCGACGAACAGCTCGATCCGCTCGGCGCCGAGCCCCTCGATGTCGAGCGCGTGGCGCGACACGAAATGCCGCAGCCGCTCGACGCGCTGCGCCGGGCAGATCAGCCCGCCGGTGCAGCGCCGCGCGACCTC
>CAXUEV010000310.1:0-2571 GCA_964250105.1 uncultured Sphingomonadaceae bacterium | reverse complement strand
CGCGGCGAGCGCGTCGACCGCGAGCCGCAGCCGCAGCGCCGCCTTGATGTCGCGCTGCGCCGCGCCCGGCGTCGCGTTGTAATAGTAGTTCGTCGAGATCTGGTTGGCGCCGATATATGCCTTGAAGGTCGAGATCGGGATCGAGTGCGGATATTTGACGCTCGCGTACCAGAACAGGTCGAGTCCTGCCGGGATGCCGTCGGCGAAGGCGTCGATATACTGGTCCCACGTGCCGTTGAAGTTCGACAGGAACAGCATGTAGTCGTGCGCCAGTTGCTGCTTGCCCTGGCCGAGGTCGGGCCACTGGTCGCGGCGGATGATGACCCAGCGCGCGAAGTGGATCAGCTTGAGCCCGAGCAGCCCGGTCAGGTTCGACGGCAGCGCGCGCGAGACCATGAAGATCGCCGTCTGGATCCACGTCTGCCAGGCACGCATCGGCGTGACGACGTTCATCGCATAGGCCTTGCCGGCGATATTCGACATCGGTGCCCCCGCTCCCCGTGGCGTCAAGAATGCGTCAAAGTGTCCGCCGCCGCAAGTGCACCGGCAGGCCGCGGCCGCCTGTGCAGTTTTGCACATTCGGGCGGCAGCGCCGCCGGCATTCAACGGTTGCCGCGGTCGAAACGGATCGACCGCCGCCGGAGGATGCCGGATGCTCGCCGACCGCAAACCGACCATTGCCCGCACCCGGGGCGACCGCGACGAACGCCGCGACGCGGTCCGCACCCAAGTCCACTGGAACGCGATCAGCCTGCGCCGCGACCCGCCGGCGGACGGCGAACGCGCGGGACGCAGCGACCGCGCGCAATAAGGCGGCACCGGCCCGCGCCCCCGCCCGGCCACCCCGCTCAGGATAGGCTCAAGGGTGGCCGGGCGGGGCCGGTGTCGCTTCAGCGACGCTGGACAGACTCTAACGCAGCTCGCCGCCGCCGTCCTCGACGCGTTCGATCATGCGGTCGATGTCGAGCACGTCGAGCGCGCGGCCGCGCTTGGCGACGAGGCCGGCGTCGATCAGCTTGCCGATCTCGCGCGTCACCGCCTCGCGCTGGCCGCCGACGAGCGCGGCGAGTTCGGCGTGGGTCGGCGGGGCGGCGATCGTCGCGCGGTTGGCGGCGACGCCGGCGGCCATCGCCAGCCGGATGATCTCGGCATCGACGCGGAACGGGACGGTGACCGCGCTCGTCTCGAACAGCCGGTTGCTGAGGTCGCGGATGCGTGCCGCCATGCCCGCCAGCAGCGCGCGCGCCAGCGGCGGCGACGCGTCGAGCAGCCGGGCGAAGACCGGCGCCGGGATCATGCCGACGCGCGCCTCGGTCAGGGCGACGATGTTGACCGAGCGGGCGAGGCCGTCGACCGCGGCGAGCTCGCCGAAATAGCTGCCGGCGAGGATCCGCCGGTAGCTGATCTCGCGCCCCGCGGCGGAGAACTGGTTGGCGAGGAGCTGGCCGGCGAAGACGACGAAGACGTCGGCGCCGGTGTCGAGGTGGCGGACGACGATCTCGCCGCGGGCATAGTCGCGGATGCGCAAAGCGGCGTCGAGGACGGCGAGGTCGTCGGCCGGCAGTCCGGCGAACAGCCCGAAGCGGCGCAGGTCGCGGTCGGTGGTCGCCATGCAGCCGGTCGGATGCTCAATCGTTCAGGAGTGCCGGCGCACCCTTGCAGCAATCGGCCGCGGCGTCGAGGCCGCGCCCGTCAATAGGCCGCGGTCGTCGCCAGCGGCGGCGGCGGCCGCGAATCGGCGGGCGCGAGCGCGAGCGCGCCGAGGAGGATCAGCGCGATCATCGTCGTCAGCCCGATCGCGCCAACCAGCGTGCGGTTGTCGGTGAACATCTGCCCCATCTCCGAACGGTTGTCGGCGTCCGGATAGGCCGGCGCGCGCCCGCGCCGATGTGCCGATGTGCACAGTTCACGCGCCGTCGTAGCGGACCTCGAGCCCTGCCGGGAACGGCCCGAGCGTGCGCAGCCGGCCGGCGGCGCCGGGGGCGCGGCGCAGGTTGCGCTGCACGAGCAGCGGCTTGAACGTCTGGGTGATCTGCGCCCGCGCCAGCGGTGCGCCGATGCACCAGTGGAGGCCGTGGCCGAACAGCAGATAGTCCGCCGCCGGCCGGTCGGGATCGAACGCGTTCGGCGCCGTCACCCGCCGCGGATCGAACATCGCCGACTGGGTCGACACCAGCACCTGCGTGCCCGCCTTGATCGTCCGCCCGGAGGCGAAGGTGAAATCCTCGGCGCAGACGCGGAACGGCCCGGGGTTGAGCGGGAAGAAGCGCATCGCCTCGAACAGGCAGCGGCACAGCCGGTCGTCGTCGTCCGCCAGCGCCGCCGCCTGCGCCTGGCGCAGCATGGCGGGCGCGTCGAGCATGACCTCGAGCATGTGCCCGGCGGCCATGGTATTGGTCGGGACGAAGCCGGTGATCATGCCGATCAGGCAGGCGCGGACGACGGCGTCGGTCAGCCGCGGCTCGTGCGCCTGCGCCTTGACGAGGCGCACGGCGACGGTGTCGGTGCCCGGCGGCGCCGCGCGCGCGGCGCCGATCGCGGCGTCGACGATCACGCGCAGCTCGGCCCCGG
>CAXUEV010000309.1:0-2578 GCA_964250105.1 uncultured Sphingomonadaceae bacterium | reverse complement strand
CCAGTTCGCGCTCGGCGTGCTGACGGTCGTCGGCGGCGTGCCGATCGTCGTGGCGGCGGCGCACCAGGCGGGCGCGGCGCTGCTCCTCGCGGCGACGCTGTGGACGGCGCACTGGTGCCGCCAGGGGAGACGGGCATGACCGCGTTGAACGTCCTCGGCACGCCGCTCGAAGCGTGCTCGACCGCGCCGCTGACCGGCTGGATGCGCGACGGCTGCTGCAACACCGGCGCCGGCGACCACGGCCTCCACGTCGTCTGCGCCGTGATGACCAACGAGTTCCTGTCGTTCAGCAAGGACGCGGGCAACGACCTGTCGACCCCACGGCGCGAATACCAGTTCCCGGGCCTGAAGCCGGGCGACCGCTGGTGCCTGTGCGCCGCGCGGTGGGAGGAGGCGCGCGTCGCCGGCTTCGCGCCGTCGGTCGTGCTCGAGGCGACGCACGAGCGCGCGCTCGAGGTCATCCTGCTCGGCCATCTCCAGGCGCATGCCGACGAGGCGGTAGCGTAGTACCACCGCTGGAAAGCGCCAATTTCCTTGCGTTGCGCGATCGATCCTGTCACAGGCGGCGGCCAAGCGCATAGAAATCGGACCCCTCCCCCATGCTGACCCGCGTCACCGCTTCGGCGAAGCCCGCCGAAGTCGAGAAGAAGTGGCTGCTGATCGACGCCGACGGTCTTGTCGTCGGCCGGCTCGCCTCGCTGATCGCCAACCGCCTGCGCGGCAAGCACAAGGCGAGCTTCACCCCGCACGTCGACTGCGGCGACAACATCATCGTCATCAACGCCGAGAAGGTCCGCTTCACCGGCAACAAGGCGAAGAAGAAGATCTATTACCGCCACACCGGCTATATCGGCGGCATCAAGGAGATCACCGCCGACAAGGTCCTCGACGGCCGCTTCCCCGAGCGCGTCCTCGAAAAGGCCGTCGAGCGGATGGTGCCGCGGGGGCCGCTCGGCCGCCAGCAGATGCGCAACCTGCGCATCTTCAAGGGCCCCGAGCATCCGCACGTCGCCCAGTCGCCGGAGGTGCTCGACATCGCCGGCATGAACCTCAAGAACACGATCGGCCGGACGGGCTCGACCGCCGCCGCCAGCATCACGGGTGAAGCATGATCGACGACAACCGCCAGTCGCTCGCCGACCTCGGCCAGCTGCGCGACGCCGGTTCGGCCGCCGCGGCGCTGGCCAACGACGGCGTCTCCGCCGCCCCGCTGCGCGAACAGCAGATTGATGCACAGGGCCGCGCCTATGCCACGGGCAAGCGCAAGAACGCGATCGCGCGCGTCTGGATCCGGCCGGGATCGGGCAAGATCACGGTCAACGGCCGCGACCAGCTCGAATATTTCGCGCGCCCGACCCTGCGCCTGGTGATCAACCAGCCGTTCGACGTCGCCGAGCGCCGCGACCAGTACGACGTCGTCTGCACCGTCAAGGGCGGCGGCCTGTCGGGACAGGCGGGTGCGGTCAAGCACGGTATCTCGCAGGCGCTGACCCGCTTCGAGCCGGGCCTGCGCACCGTCGTCAAGCATGCGGGTTTCCTGACGCGCGATCCACGCGTGGTCGAGCGCAAGAAGTACGGCAAGGCCAAGGCGCGCAAGAGCTTCCAGTTCAGCAAGCGCTAGCGCCGACGCGGCCACGACGAAGCCCGGATTCACTCCTCGACGAATCCAAGCTTCGTCGCGGACTCGCGTCAAGCCGGCCGGCGGGACGGTGCCGCTCGGGTTCCGAACCCGTCCGACGAACGGCGCGGCTTCGCCGCGACGCGCTCCCGCACCGTACACCCCGAGTCGCGGTCGGAAGTTGACGATCTTGACGCCACGTCGGATCGAAACGCCGGTCCCGCGACGGGCGAAGCGACGGTCGGCATGGGCTGGAGACGTACATGTCATGTAGGATTTATATCCTGTTTGGCTAAAAATGTCAAGCAAATCCTGATCCCGGCGACGCGCCGCGACGAACGACCCCTTGGCGTGGCGCCCGCTCCGCGCGCATAGGACGACGATGCTCCGCTTCGTCCTGACGCTGTTCGCCCTCGCTGCGCCGGCGATGCTCGCCGCACAGCCGGCGGTACAGAACCCCAACGTCCGGCTCGACCTCGTCGCGGCGTCGGCGGCGCCGTCGCCGGGCAAGCCGCTGACGCTGGCGATCACGCTGACGCCCAAGCCCGGCTGGCACACCTATTGGCAGAACCCGGGCGACGCCGGGCTCGACACGCGGACGACGTGGACACTGCCCGCGGGCGCGACCGCGGGGCCGCTGCGCTATCCGGTGCCGGGGCGGCTGCTGATCGCGGGGCTGATGAACTATGTCTACGAGGCGCCGGCGACGCTGCTGACCGAGGTCGCCGTGCCGGCGCTCGCCGCGGGCACGGCGCTGCCGATCGCGCTCAAGCTCGACTATCTCGTCTGTTCGGCGGCGATGTGCGTGCCCGAGAGCGCCGAGCTCAGCCTCGATCTCCACGTCGGCGACGGTGCCCCCGACCCTACCGCGGCGGCGCGGATCGCCGCGGCGCGGGCGGCGCTGCCGGTGCCGGTCGACTGGGCCGCGCATTACCGCGTCGCTGCCGGGCGCTTCGTCCT
>CAXUEV010000308.1:0-2582 GCA_964250105.1 uncultured Sphingomonadaceae bacterium | reverse complement strand
AGGTGGATCTTGGTTGTCCGTCCCCCTCGCGAGCGGCCGATCGCCTGACAGCGCTAACGCCCAGTATCGGTGAGCCGTTCGGCCTATACCTGCATGTCGACTGCCAGCACGCCGCTCGCATCCGCGCGACGAGCCTGCTAGCCCGCGCCATTGGACGCGGATTGCCAATCCAGGCTCGCCACCCTCAGGCGCACCGGCAGGCCGCGATGCTTTGCATCCATGATCTCACGCGCAAAGGTGCCACCCTGCGCGAGATAGGCGGCATGTTGCTCAACCCCGCGCCTGATGATTGGCGGACGAGCTCGGAGCGATCCGACCTACGCCGTCTCGCTGATGCAGCTGCGCAAATGGTCGTCGGCGGCTATCGATCGCTCCTCCAAGCGAAGCATGCCGCCGTGCCGACCAAAGCTGAGCCGGTATAGCCCTAATACTGTGCAGCGTCGCTCCTGGTCAGGCTTCTCGCCTATAGAAAAGAACGCGTCCTGCAGGCACGATCTGGGCGATGAGGTCCATGTCGGAGACATTGCCCGTCAGCACGGTGAAGCCGCTTTCCAATGCCTGCATGAAGATCGTCGCGTCATTCAGCATCGGTTGTCGGTCGGTCTTCGGGAGTTCGGTGAGCCGCGCGATCATGCCCGTGACGATGCCCGCCTCCGCCAGCGCCTGGATACTCGGTGCTGTCAGCCGGTGCGGGCGTATCTCCGCGATCACGGCAGCGATAGGTGCGAGAACGCTTGCGGTATCTCGGTGAGCGGGATCGAGCCGCCCGAACAGGTGGAGCAGTTCGGCGAGGGCGACCGACGAGTGGTTCACGTCCCGCGCGAGCAGCAGGTCCTTGACCGTCTGCGGTGCGCGGCTCTGCAGGACGTCGATATAAACCGAGGTGTCCAGCAGCAGCCCCGGTCCGCTGTTCACGGGGTCATGCACGAACGAAAGCTCGCTGTCGGCGCGCCTTGCTAGCGGCGCGAGCCGCTTATCGGGTTTCAGGCGTCGGAGGGTCGCGGCGAGATCAAAGGCCAAGGTCGATGTCTCGCCCGATCGACCCTTCGAGCGAGATCAGCTTCTCGGCGAAATCATCCTCGAGCGCGACCTTGGCGAGCGCATATTCCAGCAACTCGCTACCATCGAGGCCCGAACGCGCCGCCGCGGCATCGAACAATTGTTCATGCGCACGTCCGGAAAGCCGCTTTTCCTTCTTGCCGGCGGTAAGTCCCGCCGCCGCGGCCGTGCCGAGGGTCAGCGCGACACGCGTCGCCACGACGGAGGCGACGGCCCGTATCGCAGGCTTACGCGCGCCGCTTTTCGTTTCGCTTCTGCTGGCCATCTTAACCTCACAACTTGCGCATGACAAATACCTAATTCTGTCAGACGGGTCAATGTGGTCAAAGAGACCGCTCCACCTATCCGACCACCCACGGCATCCTTTCCGCGCCGATGATCGCCTTCGCCGCGCCATCCTATACCTGAGATGCGCGGCTCTTATCGAGGAGCCGATTATGTCCGATCTCGTCAAAGACACGAGCTATCTGCGCACCAAGGAGGCCGCCCATTATGTCGGTCTGTCGGCGCGCACGCTGGAGAAGCACCGGACCTACGGGACCGGTCCCGCGTACAAGAAGATCGGCGGCCGGGTCGTCTACACGCTCGAGGAACTGCGCGCCTGGGCAGACCGCGGCAGCTGCGCCTCCACCTCTGATCCGAACAACGCGAACGTCTCCCCGCCGGTGCGCCGCACCGTCGGCAGCGGCGTCGACGGTCAGGGGCAACGGTGATGCCCCTTACGTCCTTCCTTGCCGGGGCGCAGCAGGACGCGGCTGTCGCGCAATCTTCCCTCTGCGCCTCTGCCCGCCAAAAGCGGCGCGTCATGCTTGGGGGCGCCGCGGCGCTCTGCGGGCTGCTCTCGCCGGCCATACATCGTCCTACGTTGCGCTTGGTCTGGAACGTCACCGCCAGCGTTCCGGTCGGGCTCTACCGCATCGTGCCCGAGCCCGCGCAGCGCCGAGGTGAGCTGGTCGCGTTGCGACCGACTCCGACGCTCGCGCGCTACATGGCATCGCGCCGCTACGTCGAAGCCGGCGCGCTGCTGGTGAAGCCGGTCGCGGCGGTCGCGGACCAGCAGGTTTGCCGCACTGGTGCGATCGTCACGATCGACGGCCAGGAGGTCGCGACCGCACGCACCGCCGACCGCATGGGGCGGCTGTTGCCGGTCTGGACGGGCTGCCGCCGTCTGTCGGCCGGTACGGTGTTCCTGCTCGCACCCGCGGTCCCCGCGTCATTTGACGGTCGCTATTTTGGACCGGTCGCAACCAGCGCCGTTGTCGGCCGCGCCTTGCCGTTATGGACGTGGCAGTGATGCGCCGGCTCCGCTTCGCAGTTGCGGCGATCATCTTGGTTGTGAGCCGCCAGTTGGCATATGCCGCTCCACCTGTGATGCCGCCGGCCGCCAGCTGTCGCGCGCATGCATCGGAGGCGGGGGTGCCCGGCCGGTGGATCGCGGTGATCTGCTTGACCACCAGCTTGTTGCTCATGACCTGACCCCCGCCTTTCATCCAGCGGCAACCAGAGACCGGCCGGTGTTGTCG
>CAXUEV010000307.1:0-2589 GCA_964250105.1 uncultured Sphingomonadaceae bacterium | reverse complement strand
TCATGGAGGCGTGGGACGGACCGGCGGCGCTGGCGATGACCGACGGCCGCTGGGTGCTGGCCGGCGTCGACCGCAGCGCGCTGCGGCCGATGCGCTACCTGCTGACCAACGACGGGCTGCTGATCACCGGCTCGGAGGCCGGCATGGTCGTCGTGCCCGAGACGTCGATCGCGATGAAGGGCGCGCTCGGGCCGGGGCAGATGATCGCGGTCGACCTCGACGGCGAGGCCGGCGAGGGCCCGCGCTTCTACTCCGACCGCGAGATCAAGGACCGCATCGCGGGCGCGCAGCCCTATGCCGAATGGGTCGAGCATTTCCGTCGCTTCGAGGAGCTGCCCGGTTACGACGCGGCGCAGCCGGCGCCGGTCTATGCGCGCGACGAGCTGCGCCAGCGGCAGGTCGCCGCCGGGCTGACGATGGAGGACATGGAGCTGCTGCTGGCGCCGATGGTCGAGGACGCCAAGGAGGCGGTCGGCAGCATGGGCGACGACACGCCGCTGGCGGTGATCTCGACCAACGCGCGCTCGCTCAGCCATTTCTTCCGGCAGAACTTCAGCCAGGTGACCAATCCGCCGATCGACTCGCTGCGCGAGACGCGGGTGATGTCGCTGAAGACGCGCTTCGCCAATTTCGGCAACATCCTCGACCACGACGCCCGGCAGGAAGGCGTCATGGTGATCGACTCGCCGGTGCTGACCAACCTCGGCTGGGACCTGCTGCGCGCGCATTACGCGGCGCAGGCGGCGGTGATCGACTGCAGCTTCGAGATCGGCGCCGGACCCGACGGGTTGCGCGCGGCGATCGCGCGCGTGCGCACCGAGGCCGAGCACGCCGTCCGTTCGGGCAAGAGCCAGTTGTTCCTGACCGACGAGAACCAGTCGGCGACGCGCGCCGGCATCACCATGATCCTCGCCGCCGCCGGGGTCCACACGCATCTCGTGCGCAAGGGCCTGCGTGCCTTTTCGAGCATCAACGTGCGCTCGGCCGAATGCCTCGACACGCATTATTTCGCCGTGCTGATCGGGGTCGGCGCGACGACGGTCAACGCCTATCTGGCGCAGGAGGCGATCGCCGATCGCCACGCCCGCGGCCTGTTCGGCGGGCGCAGCTACGACGAATGCGTCAAGCGCTACACCAAGGCGATCGACGACGGCCTGCTCAAGATCATGGGCAAGATGGGCATCGCCGTCATCTCGTCGTACCGCGGCGGGTATAATTTCGAGGCGGTGGGCCTGAGCCGGGCGCTGGTCAACGACTTTTTCCCGGGCATGCCGGCGAAGATCTCGGGCGAGGGCTTCGCCTCGATCCATCTGAGCGCGATGCTGCGCCACGAGCGGGCGTGGGACGACGAGGTCGTCGCGCTGCCGGTCGGCGGGCTGTACCGCTACCGCGCCGACAGCGAGGCGCACGCCTATCAGGCGAATTTGATCCACCTGCTGCAGACGGCGGTGGCGCGCGACAGCTATGCCGATTACCTGCGGTTCAGCCGGAGCGTCGCCGGGCTGCCGCCGATCTACCTGCGCGACCTGCTCGAATTCGTGCCGGCGAAGGCCGCAGCGCGGATCGAAGCCGTTGAATCGATTACCGAAATCCGCAAGCGGTTCGTGACGCCGGGGATGTCGTTGGGGGCTTTGGGGCCGGAGGCGCATGCGACGCTGGCGATCGCGATGAACCGGATCGGCGCGAAGGCGGTCAGCGGCGAGGGCGGCGAGGATCAGCGGCGCTTCACCCCGTACGACAACGGCGACAACGCCAACTCGGGCGTCAAGCAGATCGCCTCGGGGCGCTTCGGCGTGACGGCCGAGTATCTGAACGCGTGCGAGGAGATCGAGATCAAGGTCGCGCAGGGGGCCAAGCCCGGCGAGGGCGGCCAGCTGCCGGGCTTCAAGGTCACCGACATGATCGCCCGGCTGCGCCACTCGACGCCCGGCGTCATGCTGATCTCGCCGCCGCCGCACCACGACATCTATTCGATCGAGGACCTGGCGCAGCTGATCTACGACCTGAAGCAGATCAACCCCGACGCGCGCGTCTGCGTCAAGCTGGTCAGCTCGGCGGGCATCGGCACCGTCGCCGCCGGCGTCGCCAAGGCGCACGCCGACGTCATCCTGATCGCCGGCCATGTCGGCGGCACCGCCGCCAGCCCGCAGTCGTCGATCAAATACGCCGGCACGCCGTGGGAGATGGGGCTGAGCGAGGTCAACCAGGTGCTGACGCTCAACGGCCTACGCCACCGCGTCAAGCTCCGCACCGACGGCGGCCTCAAGACCGGGCGCGACATCGTCATCGCCGCGATCCTCGGCGCCGAGGAGTTCGGCATCGGCACGCTGAGCCTCGTCGCGATGGGCTGCATCATGGTCCGCCAGTGCCATTCGAACACGTGTCCGGTCGGCGTCTGCACCCAGGACGAGGCGCTGCGGCAGAAGTTCGACGGCTCGCCCGAGAAGGTCATCAACCTGATGAGCTTCATCGCCGAGGAGGTGCGCGAGATCCTGGCGACGCTCGGCGTCCGCAGCCTCGACGAGGTCATCGGCCGCACCGAGCTGCTGCGCCAGGTCAGCCGCGGCGCCGAGCATCTCGACGACCTCG
>CAXUEV010000306.1:0-2592 GCA_964250105.1 uncultured Sphingomonadaceae bacterium | reverse complement strand
GCCCGCGCCGACGCCAACGCCGCCGCGCTCGACCGCTGGGTCGCGGCGACGCCGTGGGTCGAGCATCTGGCGAGCGACCCGGCGACGCGGTCGAACACCAGCGTCTGCCTGTCGCTGCCCGGTGCCGCCGCCGACGTGCCGAAGAAGATCGCGGCGCTGCTCGAAGCCGAAGGCGTCGCCTTCGACATCGCCGGCTACCGCGACGCGCCGCCGGGCCTGCGCATCTGGTGCGGCGCGACCGTCGACACCGGCGACATCGTCGCGCTGGGGCCGTGGCTCGACTGGGCGCATGCGCAGGTGACGAGCGCGTAAGCCCCCTCCGTCGAGACAGGAACGAACCCATGCCCAAGGTCCTCATCGCCGACAAGATGTCGCCCAAGGCGGCCGAAGTCTTCCGTACCCGCGGCGTCGAGGTCGACGAGATCACCGGCCTGTCGAAGGACGCGCTGATCGCCATCATCGGCGGCTACGACGGCCTCGCGGTGCGCTCGTCGACCAAGGCGACGAAGGAGGTGCTCGCCGCGGCGACCAACCTCAAGGTCGTCGGCCGTGCCGGCATTGGCGTCGACAATGTAGACATCCCCGCCGCCTCGGCCGCCGGGATCGTCGTCATGAACACGCCGTTCGGCAACTCGATCACCACCGCCGAGCACGCTATCGCGATGATGTTCGCGCTCGCCCGCCAGCTGCCCGAGGCCGACGCCTCGACCCAGGCCGGCAAGTGGGAGAAGAACCGCTTCATGGGGGTCGAGCTGACGGCGAAGACGCTCGGGCTGATCGGCTGCGGCAACATCGGCGCGATCGTCGCCGACCGCGCGCTCGGCCTGCGGATGAAGGTCGTCGCCTATGATCCGTTCCTGACGGCCGAGCGGGCGCAGGACCTCGGCGTCGAGAAGGTGACGCTCGACGAGCTTCTGGCGCGCGCCGACGTGATCACGCTGCACACGCCGCTGACCGAGTCGACGCGCAACATCCTGTCGGCGGAGAACCTCGCCAAGACCAAGCCGGGCGTGCGGATCGTCAACTGCGCGCGCGGCGGCCTGATCGACGAGGCGGCGCTGAAGGCCGGGCTCGATTCGGGGCATATCGCCGGCGCCGCGCTCGACGTCTTCGTCCAGGAGCCGGCGACGGCGTCGCCGCTGTTCGGCACGCCGAACTTCATCTCGACGCCGCATCTCGGCGCCTCGACCGACGAGGCGCAAGTCAACGTCGCCATCCAGGTCGCCGAGCAGATGGCGGACTTCCTGCTGACCGGAGGCGTCACCAACGCGCTCAACGTGCCGTCGCTGTCGGCCGAGGAGGCGCCGCGCCTCAAGCCGTACATGGCGCTCGCCGAGCAGCTCGGCAGCCTGATGGGCCAGCTCGTCGCCGACGGCATGTCGGCGATCACCGTCGAGGTCGAGGGCGCGGCGGCCGAGCTCAACATCAAGCCGATCACCGCCGCCGTCCTCGCCGGGCTGATGCGGGTCCATTCGGACACGGTCAACATGGTCAACGCGCCGTTCCTCGCCCGCGAGCGCAATATCGACGTCGCCGAGGTCCGCCACGAGCGCGAGACCGACTATCACACGCTGGTCCGCGTCACGGTGCGCACCGACGGCGGCGACCGCTCGGTCGCC
Source organism: uncultured Sphingomonadaceae bacterium (assembly GCA_964250105.1). GTDB lineage: Bacteria > Pseudomonadota > Alphaproteobacteria > Sphingomonadales > Sphingomonadaceae > Polymorphobacter_B. The sequence continues at coordinate 973 of CAXUEV010000306.1, read as the reverse complement.
GGCACGCTGTTCGGCAACCGCGAGCCGCGGCTGGTCGAGATCATCGGCATCAAGGTCGAGGCCAGCCTCGCCGGGCCGATGCTGTTCATCGTCAACGAGGACAAGCCGGGTTTCATCGGCCGCCTCGGCTCGACGCTCGGCGCCGCCGGCGTCAACATCGGCACCTTCCATCTCGGCCGCCGCGAAAGCCGCGCCGAGGCGGTCCTGCTGCTGTCGGTCGACGAGCGCATTCCCGAGGCGGTGCTCGGCGCGATCAAGGCGATTCCCGGCGTCAAGCAGGTCAAGGCGCTGAGTTTTGGGTGACGCCGCTGCACTGCCCTCTCCCTCGAGGAGAGGGGATAGGAAGTGGGCTTGGTGGTGACCGACATCGCTGCCGGGCTGCTGCCTGAGGGGTTGCGCGACCGGCTGCCGCCGCAGGCGGAGGCGGCGGCGCGGCTGATGCGCGGGCTGCTCGATCATGTCGCCGGCCATGGCTATGAGCGGGTCCAGCCGCCGCTGGTCGAATATGAGGAGGGGCTGGCCGGGCGCCTCGGCGGCGCCAGCCGGCAAGAGCTGCTGCGCTTCGTCGACCCGGTGTCGCAGCGGACGCTGGCGCTGCGTTCCGACATGACCGGCCAGGTCGGGCGGATCGCGGCGACGCGGCTGGCGCACCAGGCGCGGCCGCTGCGGCTGGCCTATGGCGGCACCGTCGTCCGCGTGCGCGGATCGCAGCTGCGGCCCGAGCGCGAGATGCTCCAGGTCGGCGCCGAGCTGATCGGCAGCGACGCGATCCCCGCGGTCGTCGAGGTGGTGACGCTGGCGGTCGCGGCGCTCGCCGCCGCCGGGGTCGAGGGGCTGACGGTCGACCTGACGCTGCCCGATTTCGTCGCCGCGCTTGCCGCCGGCCCGTGGCCGCTGGCGACCGATCTGGCGGAGGTGCAGGCGCTGCTCGACGGCAAGGACGTCGCCGGGCTGCGCGCGATCGGCGCGGCGC
>CAXUEV010000305.1:0-2603 GCA_964250105.1 uncultured Sphingomonadaceae bacterium | reverse complement strand
CCACAGGAACGGATCGTCGCCGTAGCGCGCCGCCTGGTCGAGGAACAGCAGCACGAGGTTGGTCGTGCGGTCGGCCCGGTCGGCGAAGCCGTCGGTCATAGGTGCAGCCTAGAGGCCGAGCGCGACGCCCTCGCTGCGCGGATCGGCCCCGCCGCGCCAGCCGCGGCCGACGCGCTCGATCCCGTTCGCCTTCAGCGGCAGCGGATATCGCGCGGTCTTGTGGCCGAGCGCCTTCAGCGCCGGCTCGAGGCCGGCGAGCGCGGTGTCCGCCTCGAGCACCAACAGGTCGTCCGAGGCATAGACCAGCGGCAAGGCGATCGCCTCCTGGACGCTGAGCTTGAAATCGAGCACGCCGATGATCGCCTTCGCCACCTGCGCCGGGATGGTTCCCCCGCCCGCCGCGCCGACGGCGAGGACGACCCTGCCGCGCGCGTCGTAGACGATCGTCGGCGACATCGACGATCGCGGCCGCTTGCCGCCCTCGACGCGGTTGGCGGCCTTCTCGCCGCCGACCTCGCCGACGAAGTCGAAGTCGGTCAGTTCGTTGTTGAGGACGAAGCCGCCCGCGACCAGCGAGCTGCCGAAGCTGCCCTCGACCGTCGTCGTCAGCGAGGCGATGTTGCCGGCGCGGTCGGCGACCGCCAAGTCCGACGTCGACGGGATCTCCTGGGTCACCCCCGCCCGCCGCGGCGGCGCTCCGGCCGGCTGCCCGGGATCGGCGCGGAGCATCGTCCGGTCGGCGCGGATCAGCGCGCCGCGGCGCGCGAGATACGCCGGATCGACCAGCCCCGCAGTCGGGACGCCGACGAAGTCACGGTCGCCGCCATAGGCAGCGCGGTCGGCGAAGGCGAGGCGCTCGCTCTCGCCGAGCAGATGCCAGAAGACCGCGCTGCGCGGACCGAGCTTCGCCAGGTCGAAGCCCTGGAGCTGGCCGAGCATCGCGATCACCGCGGTGCCGCCCGCCGACGGCGGTCCCATCGAGCAGATCTGCCAGACGCGGTAGCGGCCGCACACCGGCGGCCGCTCTTTGGCGGCATAGCCGGCGAGATCGCCGAGCGTCATCGCCGCCGGATTGGTCGGCGCAGTCGTCACCGCGGCGACGATCGCGGCGGCGGTCGGCCCCTTGTAGAACGCGTCGGTGCCGTTCGCGGCGATGCCTTCGAAGGTCCGCGCCAGCGGTTCGTTGACGATATGCTCGCCGACGGTCCTGGGCGAGAAGTCGGCGTGCAGGTACAGCGCTGCCGCGTCGCGGGTGCGGGCGAGCGTCTCGCGGCTGCCGGCGATCGCGCGCGCCAGCCGCGGGGTGACGTCGTAGCCGCCCCGCGCCAGCGTGATCGCCGGGCCGAACAGCGTCGCCCACGGCAGCTTGCCGTATTTCTCGTGCGCCAGGCGGAGCATCGCGAGGTTGCCGGGAACGCCGACGCTGCGGCCGCCGGGAACCGCCTCGCGCATCCGTTGCGGCTTGCCGTCGGCATCGATGAACAGCGTCGCGTCCACCGCCGCCGGCGCCGTCTCGCGCCCGTCGAAGGTCGCCGGCAGCCGCTCGCCCGCCTTGTGATAGACGAGGAACCCGCCGCCGCCGATGCCCGACGACTGCGGCTCGACCACGGTCAGCGCCAGCAGCACCGCTGCCGCCGCGTCCATCGCGTTGCCGCCCTGCCGCAGAATCTGCACCCCGGCCTGCGTCGCGCGCGGATCGGCCGCCGACACCATTGCTGCGGGTGCAACCGCGACCCGGGCGTCGACCGCCGCGGGAACCAGCGCCAGTGCGATCAACAGGTGCTTCATGCGACATCCTTCGTTCTTGCGGCGCAGCATAGGAGGGTCGGCAGCGTGATCAAGCATCGAGGCCGACCGCATCGGCGACCACAGCCAGTCCGTCGCGACGCAGGCATGCGGCCAGCTCGATGCCGATCCGCGCCACCAGCCCCGGGCCGTGATAGATCAGGCCGGTATAGAGCTGCACCGCCGACGCCCCGGCGCGCAGCTTGGCATAGGCCTGCGCCCCGCTGGCGACGCCGCCGACGCCGATCAGCGGCAGCGCCTTGCCAATGGCGCGGGCGAAGGCGCGAAGGATCTCGGTCGAGGGTGCGAACAGCGGCGCACCCGACAGGCCGCCGCTCTCGCTGGCGGCGCGGCCGCGGAGCGGGAATCCGTTGGCGGATGGGGGTGGGGTGCGGCCGATTCCGGATAGCGGGGTGGTGGCGCCGCCGGCAGCGGGGTTGGGATCGACGCCGGTGATCAAGCCGCCGGTCACGGGGGCCATGCCGGTCATTCCGCCGCCGGGGGCACCGGGTGGGGACCGGAGTGTCGTGCCGAAGTGAGGGGTTGGTGGGCTACTGGGGTTGGCGGGTGAGATCGACGGTGTAGGTGCAGCGGGGGGTGGCGTAGGTGCCGGTTATGTTGCTGGCGTTCAGGGTGGCGTCGAGGCGGGTTGTGTAGGGACGTTTGTCGGCGCCGGGTTGGATTTTCGTGGCGATGATGGTGGCCGGGGGGGTGAGGGTGCCGGTGAGAAGCCAGGTTGCTTCGGTTGGGGCGAAGACGACCTTGTCGTTGGCTGAGATGTCGAGGACGCCGCGGGATTTCTCGCAGGTTGGGCTTGG
>CAXUEV010000304.1:0-2610 GCA_964250105.1 uncultured Sphingomonadaceae bacterium | reverse complement strand
GCGCCGGCGGCGCTCTCGGCCGACAGCATGACCGCGTCGGCGCCGTCGTAGATCGCGGTGGCGACGTCGCTGACCTCGGCGCGCGTCGGCGACGGCGACACGATCATCGATTCGAGCATCTGCGTCGCCACCACCACCGGCTTGCCCGCGGCGCGCGCCATGGCGACGATGCGCTTCTGCGCGCGCGGCACCTGCTCGGGCGGCAGCTCGACGCCGAGGTCGCCGCGCGCGACCATCACCGCGTCGGCGAGCTCGAGGATCTCGCCCAATCGGTCGAGCGCCGCCGGCTTCTCGATCTTGGCGAGCAGCGCCGCGCGGCCGCCGATCGCGGCGCGCGCCTCGGCGACGTCCTCGGGGCGCTGGACGAACGACAGCGCGATCCAGTCGACCTGCTGTTCGAGCGCGAAGGCGAGGTCGGCGCGGTCCTTGGGCGTCAGCGCCGGCAGCGGCACGACGACGTCGGGCACGTTGACCCCCTTGTTGTTCGACAGCGTGCCGCCGACCTCGACCCGCGCCTCGATCCGCGTCGCCGATGCCGCCGTGCAGCGCAGCACCAGCTTGCCGTCGTCGATCAGCAGCCGCGCGCCGGGCTGGAGCGCGGCGAACAGCTCCTTGTGCGGCAGCTGCACCCGGCTGGCGTCGCCCGGCGCGGGGTCGAGGTCGAAGGCGAACGCCGCGCCGCGCGCGACCGTCACCGGCCCGTCGGCGAAGCTGCCGATGCGCAGCTTCGGCCCCTGCAGGTCGGCGAGGATCGTCAGCGGCCGGCCGATCTCGGCCTCCAGCGCGCGGATGTTGGCGATCAGCGCGCCGCGCGCCGCCGGCGTGCCGTGGCTCATGTTGACGCGGAACGCGTCCGCCCCCGTCGCGGTCAGCGCGCGGATCATGTCGAGGCTCGCCGACGCCGGGCCGAGCGTCGCCAGCACCTTGACGCGGCGGCGGCGCGGACTGAACGATGCGGCCACGGGGCGTCTCCTGGTAGCGAGCGCCCCCGCCTAGCCGTATAGTCGGGCGGGCTCAACCGCCGGAGGCGCCGATATGGACGACACGACCCGCGACCGCATCGAGGCCGCCGCCTTCCGCCGGCTCGTCGCGCTGCTGCAGCGCCGCACCGACGTCCAGAACGTCGACCTGATGGGCACCGGCGGCTTCTGCCGCAACTGCCTCGCCGACTGGCTCGCCGACGCCGCGGCGGAGCAGGGCGAACCGCTGGGCAAGGACGCGGCGCGGACATTGGTCTACGGCATGGCCTACGCCGACTACAAGGCGCGCCACCAGTCCGACGCGACCCCCGAACAGCTCGAGCGCATGGCGGCGAGCGTCGCCCGCAACGCGGATGCTCCCGACGCGCCCGACGTCCCCGACGACACCGTCCCGGCGAGCTATCCGCCGGGCACGACCGTCAGCTAGGCGATGGGCGTCACCGGCATCGGCGGCTTCTTCTTCCGCGCGCGCGGTCCTGCCGCGCTCGGCGCGTGGTACGTCGATCATCTCGGCGTCGGCCCCGGCTGCGCCGCCCCCGACACCGGCGCGCCCGACGCCTGGACGTGGCGCACCGCCGGCGGCCCGACCGTCTTCGCCCCCTTCCCCGCCGACAGCGACTATTTCGCCGCCGACAAGGCGTTCATGCTCAACCTCCGCGTCGCCGGCCTCGACCCCCTGCTCGCCCGCCTGCGCGACGCCGGCATCGCCGTCGAGACCCGCGCCGAATGGGACTCCCCCGCCACCGGCCGCTTCGCCCGCATCCACGACCCCGAAGGCAACGCGATCGAACTGTGGGAGCCGCCGGGGGTTTGAGCGCCTCGGCGGAGGTATCGGTCGCGGATGCCCGATGCCGCCGAAGCCGGTCAGCATCATCGCCCACGTTGCCGGCTCGGGAACCGCGGCCGCGTCCACCACGTCCGTCCGCTTGCGCCCCCGCCACCCCCCGCCTAAACCCTCCGCGACCACTCACCCGCGATCCGGAGAACGCATGTCGGACAATGTTTCCGCCGAACAGCTGCGGCTGTTCATCGAGCGGATCGAGCGCCTCGAGGAGGATCGCAAGGGCGTCGCCGACGACATCAAGGACGTCTATGCCGAAGCCAAGGGCACCGGCTTCGACACCAGGACGATGCGCTCGATCGTCCGCCTGCGGGCGATGGAGAAGGCGGCGCGGCAGGAGCAGGAGGCGCTGCTCGAGACGTACAAGACCGCGCTCGGGCTCGTTGACTGATGGTATACGCTGCCGAAACCTCGGTGCCCGTCCACCAGTCGATCGCCGAGATCGAGAAGATGGTCGCGAAGCAGAAGCACAGCGGCTTCCAGTTCGCTGACGCCGGCGACGCGATCGCCGTCATGTTCACCGGCCCCGACCGGCGCGTCCGCTTCACACTGCGCTTCCCCACCCGACCACAGTCGACCGACACCGCCGCGGCGCGCGCGCGTTGGGAAAAGCTGCGGCGGGTCCGATGCCGCGCGCTGGCGCTCGTTATCAAGGCCAAGTTCGTCTCCGTCGAAAGCGAGGTCGAAACCTTCGAAGAGGCGTTCCTCGCCGAGACGGTCATGCCGGACGGTCGCACGGTTGTTGAACACGCCGGCCCGCTGGTGCTCGCAGCGTACCGCGACGGCGGG
>CAXUEV010000303.1:0-2626 GCA_964250105.1 uncultured Sphingomonadaceae bacterium | reverse complement strand
CCTTGCGAGCGAGCGGCTGGCGGGGGCTGCGCTCGAATGGCTGACGTCGCTGACGGCGACGGTGCTCGACGAGGGGACGCCGCAGCCGCGCCTGTTCGCCGCGCTCGACGGCCTGCTCGAGGCGATGCTGCTCGACGCCGCCCCCGCCGTCTGGCTCGCCGGCGTCGTCCGCTACGAGCTGCTGGTGACCGAGCAGCTCGGCTTCGGGCTCGACCTCGCGACCTGCGCCGCGACCGGGACCGCCGCCGCCGACGCCGACCTCGCCTATGTCTCGCCGAAGTCGTCGCACGCGGTCGGCCGCGCCGCCGGCGCACCTTACGCAAACCGGCTGCTGCCGCTGCCCGGCTTCATGCTCGGCGGCGACGCCGGCGACCTCGGCGACATCGCCGCCGGGCTGCGGACGACGGGCTTCTTCCTCGCCCGCGACGTGCTGACGGCGCGCGCCGCGGCGCTGCTGCCGGCGCGCGACCGGCTCGTGGCGATGGTGCCGACCGCCTAGCCACGGCGCTGCCGCTGCCGTATCGATCGCGCCATGCTCGAAGACCCGCGGATCATCGACACGCCGTTCGCCGACGCGCTGAGCGACCGCTATCTCGTCTACGCCCTGTCGACGATCACCGCGCGCTCGCTGCCCGACGTCCGCGACGGGCTGAAGCCGGTCCACCGCCGCATCCTGTGGGGCATGCGGCTGCTCCGGCTCGATCCGGCGACCGGCTACAAGAAATGCGCCCGCGTCGTCGGCGACGTCATGGGCAAATACCATCCCCACGGCGACGCCTCGATCTACGACGCGCTGGTCCGGCTGAGCCAGTCGTTCGCGCTGCGCTATCCGCTGGTCGACGGGCAGGGCAATTTCGGCAACATCGACGGCGATAACGCCGCCGCCATGCGCTATACCGAGGCGCGGCTGACGACCGCCGCCGCGGACCTGATGGACGGGCTCGACGAGGCCTGCGTCCCCTTCCGCGAGACGTACAACGGCGAGGAGGAGGAGCCCGAGGTCTTCCCCGCCGCCTTCCCTAACCTGCTCGCCAACGGTGCCAGCGGCATCGCCGTCGGCATGGCGACGTCGATCCCGCCGCACAACCTCGCCGAGATCGCCGACGCCGCGACCGCGGTGCTCGCCGACCCCGACGTGTCGGTCGACGCGCTCGTCGCGCTGCTGCCCGGCCCCGACTTTCCCACCGGCGGGGTCGTCGTCGAACCCGCGCAGGCGATCCGCGACGCCTATGCCACCGGCCGCGGCAGCTTCCGCCTGCGCGCCCGTTGGCACCGCGAGGACACCGGCAACGGCACCTGGGCGATCGCCGTCACCGAGATCCCCTACCAGGTGCAGAAGGGCAAGCTGATCGAGGACATCGCCAACCTGATCAACGACAAGCGCCTGCCGATCCTCGCCGACGTCCGCGACGAGTCCGACGCCGCCATCCGCCTGATCCTCGAGCCGCGGTCGCGCAACGTCGATCCGGCGGTGCTGATGGAGAGCCTGTTCAAGCTGACCGACCTCGAGACGCGTTTCCCCTTGAACCTCAACGTCCTCGACCGCGACCATGTCCCCCGGGTGATGAACCTGAAGGCGGTGCTGCGCGCCTATCTCGACCACCGGCTCGAGGTCATGGCCAAGCGCTCGGGCTTCCGGCTGGCAAAGATCGAGGACCGGCTCGAACTGCTCGACGGCTATCTGAAGGCGTATCTGTCGATCGACGAGGTCATCCGCATCATCCGCGAGGAGGACGACGCCAAGGCCGAGCTGGTCCGCCGCTTCGCGCTGACCGACCGCCAGGCGGAGGCGATCCTCAACCTGCGGCTGCGCGCGCTGCGGCGGCTCGAGGAGATCGAGATCACCCGCGAGAACAAGGCGCTCAAGGCCGAGGCCAAGGCGCTGCGCGCGCTGCTCGCCAGCCCGGCGGCGCAGGACGCCCGGCTCAAGGACGAACTCGCCGCGCTCAGGGTGCGCTACGGCCCGGAGACGCCGCTCGGCCGCCGCCGGACCGAGATCGGCACCGCGCCGGCGGTGACGATGATCCCGCTCGAGGCGATGATCGACCGCGAGCCGCTGACGGTGATCGCCTCGGCCAAGGGCTGGATCCGGGCGATGAAGGGGCATGTCGACCTCGCCTCGGCCGAGGCGCTGCGCTTCAAGGAGGGCGACGGGCCGGGGTTCGCCTTCCACGCGCAGACGACCGACCGGATCGTCGTCGTCGCGGCGACCGGGCGCTGCTACACGCTCGGCGCCGACCGCCTGCCCGGCGGCCGCGGCTTCGGCGAGCCGATCCGGCTGATGGTCGACCTCGACGGCGCGGCGGCGATCGTCGCGCTGTTCGTCCACCACCCGGAGACGCGGCTGCTGCTGGCGGCGTCGGATGGGCGCGGCTTCGTCGCCGACGCCGCCGACCTGCTCGCCGAGACGCGCAAGGGGCGGCAGGTGCTCGTGCCGCGCGCCGGCGCCGCGCTCAGGATCGTCCGGCCGATCGCCGCGGCGCACGACTTTGTCGGGGTCGTCGGCGACAACCGCAAGCTGCTCCTCTTCGCGGTCGCCGAGGTGCCGGTGATGGCGCGCGGCCAGGGGGTGGCGCTCCAGCGCTACCGCGACACGCTGCAAATCGAGAGTGAACTGCGGGAGGAC
>CAXUEV010000302.1:0-2628 GCA_964250105.1 uncultured Sphingomonadaceae bacterium | reverse complement strand
CCTCGGCCACCTCGTCGAGGGCGTGCGCGACGGCGGCGCCAGCGCCGTCCTCGCCGCGTCGATCTTCCACTTCGGCGAGGCGACGATCGCCGCCGCCAAGGCGCTGATGGCCGACGCCGGCATCGCCGTGCGGATCGTATGACCGACCAGTTCGACCGCCTGCTCGCCACGATCGTCGAGCGCCGCGGCGGCGACCCGGCGGGCTCCTACGTGGCGAAGCTGACCGCCCGGGGCCGCGCCAAGATCGCCCAGAAGCTCGGCGAGGAGGCGGTCGAGACGGTCATCGCGGCGATGGGCGACGACCGCGCCGCGCTGGTCGGCGAGGCGACCGACCTGATCTTCCACCTCGCCGTCCTGCTCGCCGACGCGGGGCTCGGCTTCGACGACCTCCGCGCCGAACTGGCGCGGCGCGAGGGCGTGTCGGGGCTGGCGGAAAAGGCGGCACGCAAGGAGAAGATCTGATGCCGGTTCCAGCGCTCGGACCGTACGACGACGGCAACATCTTCGCCCGCATCCTGCGCGGCGAGATCCCGGCGAAGACGGTCTACGAGGACGCGTTCGCGCTCGCCTTCGACGACATCGCGCCGCAGGCGCCGGTCCATGTGCTCGTCATCCCCAAGGGCGCCTATGTGTCGTGGGCCGACTTCAGCGCCAAGGCGTCCGACGTCGAGATCGCCGGCTTCGTCCGCGCCGTCGGCACCGTCGCGCGGCAGCTCGGGCTCGACGAGCCGGGCTACCGGCTGCTGGCCAATGTCGGCGTCCACGGCCACCAGGAGGTGCCGCACCTCCACGTCCACGTCTTCGGCGGGCGGCAGTTCGGCGCGATGCTGTCGCGCTGACGGCGGCGGGGTCACGTTAGCGCTTGACCGCGGCATGGCCGCCGCGCCACCTTGGCGACCGGGGTCATACCGGTTCGGCGGGCAAGGGAATTTCGATGGACTGGCGCATCAAGTCGCTCGACGCGATCCTGGCGACGGCGGAGAAGAAATCGCTCCACCGCAGCCTCGGCGCGTTCCAGCTGACCCTGCTCGGCATCGGCGGCATCATCGGCACCGGCATCTTCGTCCTGACCGCCGAGGCGGCGCAGGTCGCGGGACCCGGCATGCTCGTCTCGTTCGTGCTGTCGGCGCTGGTCTGCGGGCTGGCGGCGCTGTGCTACGCCGAGCTGGCGGCGATGGTGCCGGTGGCGGGGTCGGCCTATACCTACAGCTATGCGACCTTCGGCGAGATCCTCGCCTGGGTCGTCGGCTGGGCGCTCGTCCTCGAATATGCGGTCGCCGCCAGCGCGGTCGCGGTCGGCTGGTCGGGCTATGCCGTCGGCGTCCTCGAGAACCTCGCCCATGTCGACATCCCCGCGGTCATCGCCAACGGCGACGGCATCATCGCGCGGATGACGCTGCTGTTCGTGCCGTCGACGCCCGAGCTGCAGACCGCGGTCGCCACCGGCGGGCTGATCAACCTGCCGGCGGTCGTCATCGCGCTGGCGGTGACCGCGCTGCTCGTCGTCGGCACCAAGGAGAGCGCGACGGTCAACGCCGTCCTCGTCGTCATCAAGGTGCTGGCGCTGACCGCCTTCATCGCGCTGAGCGTGCCGGCGATCCAGTCGACGAACTTCATCCCCTTCGCCCCGCTCGGCGTCGGCGGCATCGTCAGCGCGGCGTCGATCATCTTCTTCGCCTTCGTCGGCTTCGACGCGGTGTCGACGGCGGCCGAGGAGACCAAGGACCCGCAGCGCAACGTGCCGATCGGGCTGATCGGCAGCCTCGTCATCTGCACGATCTTCTACCTGCTGGTCGGCGCCGGCGCGATCGGCAGCTTCGGCGCGCAGCCGATGCTCGACGCCGCCGGGCGCGGCATGACGCCGGGCTCGCCCGAGCTCGTCGCGCAGTGCAACACCACCGGCAACGTCCTGCTGGTCTGCTCGAAGGAGGCGCTGGCGCATATCCTGCGCTCGATCGGCCATCCCGCGGTCGGCAACATGCTCGGGCTGGCGGCGGGCTTCGCGCTGCCGTCGGTGGTGCTGATGATGATGTACGCGCAGACGCGCATCTTCTTCGTCATGTCGCGCGACGGCCTGCTGCCGACCGCGCTGTCGAAGGTCCATCCGCGGTTCAAGACGCCGCATGTCGTCACCATCGTCACCGGCATCGGCGTGACGATCGCCGCCGCCTTCTTCCCCGTCGGCGCGCTCGCCAGCGTGTCGAACGGGGGGACGCTGTGCGCCTTCTTCTTCGTCGCGCTGGCGATCATGGCGCTGCGGCGGAGCGACCCGTCGCGCCGGCGCGCGTTCCGCACGCCTGCGGTCTGGATCGTCGCGCCGGCGGCGGCGGCGGGCTGCGTGCTGCTGTTCCTGTTCCTGTCGATGACCGCGAAGCTGGTCTTCTTCGGCTGGGCGCTGCTCGGGCTGGTGTTCTACTATCTCTACGGCCGGACCCGGTCGAACGTCGCGCGCGGCGTCGTCGAGAGCGGCGACCTCGCTCCCGCCGAATAATCAGCCGAGCTTCGCCCGCACCAGTGCCGCAAGATCGGCTTCCGAGCGCGCGCCATAGTGGCCGATGATCTCGGCGGCGGCGATGCCGCCGATGCGGGCGCAGTCGGGCAGCGCGCGGCCGGCGACGAGCCCGGCGA
>CAXUEV010000301.1:0-2630 GCA_964250105.1 uncultured Sphingomonadaceae bacterium | reverse complement strand
CGAACCCCGGCCGCCGCGTCCGCGATCCCGGACTGGCGGCGAAGCGCTGGGCGGCGGCGGCGCACCGCTCGCAGACCAGCGCCTATGTCGCCGACGATCCCGCGGGCTTCACCTTCGCGCCCGCGCTGCTCGCCCGCATGACGCGCGAGGCCGAGCGCTTCGGCGCTTCATGGCTTGGCACCCGCGCCGCCGACGTATAACCGTCGCCACGGAGCAGGGAGGATCGCCGCTTGGACCCCATCAACGCGCGGATCGTCGTCGTCGGCGGCGGCCACGGCGGCGGCAACGTCGTCGCCCTGCTGCGGCAGGCGGGCCATGTCGGCGACCTCCAGCTGATCTGCGACGAGAGCCTGCCGCCGTACCACCGCCCGCCGCTGTCGAAGGCGTTCCTCACCGGTGAGAGCGACCTCGCCGCGCTCAAGCTTCGCGGCGACGATTTCTACGCGCGCAACAATATCGCGCTGCGCCTCGCCACCCGCGCCGTCGCGATCGACCCCGCCGAGCGGACGGTCGCGCTCGAGAGCGGCGCGCGGCTCGACTACGACATCCTCATCCTCGCCACCGGCTCGGTCGCGCGCAAGCTCGCCGTGCCCGGCGCCGATCTCGGCGGCGTCCACCACCTGCGCTCGGTCGCCGACGCCGAGGGCTTCCGCACCGCGCTCGGGCCGGGGCGGCGGCTGGCGATCATCGGCGGCGGCTATATCGGGCTCGAGGCGGCGGCGTCGGCGCGCGGCCTCGGCGCCGAGGCGGTGATCATCGAGCGCGAGGCGCGCGTGCTCGCGCGCGTCGCCTGCCCCCAGCTGTCGACCTTCTTCCAGGATTACCACAGCGCGCGCGGCGTCGAGTTCATCACCGGCGCGACCGTCGCCGCGCTGACCGGCAACGCCGCCGGCTTCGTCACCGGGGTCGAGCTCGGCGACGGGCGGACGATCGCCTGCGACGCGGTGCTCGTCGGCGTCGGCGGGTCGCCGTCGGACGAGCTCGCCCGCGCCGCGGGGCTCGCCTGCGCCGGCGGCGTCGTCGTCGACATGGCGGCGCGGACCTCGGTGCCCGGCATCTACGCGATCGGCGACATGACCTCGCGGCCGCTGCCGCACTACGGCGACCGCATGTTCCGGCTGGAGAGCGTGCCGAACGCGCTCGACCAGGCGAAGGCCGCGGTCGCCGACATCTTCGCGCGCCCCGCGCCCAAGCCCGACCTGCCGTGGTTCTGGTCCGACCAGTTCGACCTCAAGCTGCAGATCGCCGGCATCGCCTTCGACGTCGACGATATCGTCATCCGCGGCGCCCCCGCCGACGCCCGCTTCGCCATCTACCACCTCGCCGGCGACCGCGTCGTCGCGGTCGAGGCGATCAACGCCGCGACCGACTTCATGACCGGCAAGAAGCTGATCACCAACGCGACGCCGGTCGACCGCGCCCAGCTCGCCGACCTCGCGATTCCGATCAAGCAACTCGCCGCCTAAGCCCGGAGGGACCGACCATGACCAGCGATCCGATCATCATCTCGTCGTTCGCGCGGACGCCGATGGGCGCGTTCCAGGGTGCGCTGTCGAGCCTGTCGGCGGTCGACCTCGGCGCCGTCGTCGTCCGCGCCGCCGTCGCGCGCGCCGGCGTCGACGGCGACGCGGTCGAGCGGATCTACATGGGCTGCGTCCTCCCCGCCGGGCTCGGCCAGGCGCCGGCGCGGCAGGCGGGCATCGCCGCCGGGCTGCCGACCTCGGTCGAGGCGACGACGGTCAACAAGATGTGCGGCTCGGGCATGCAGGCGGTGATCATGGCCGCCGAGGCGCTCGCCGCGGGGAACGCCGACGTCATCGTCGCCGGCGGCATGGAGAGCATGACCAACGCCCCCTATCTGCTCGCCAAGCACCGCGCCGGCGCGCGCATCGGCCACGACCGGATCATCGATTCGATGATGATGGACGGCCTCGAGGACGCCTACGACCGCGGCAAGCCGATGGGCGGCTTCGCCGAGGACGCGGCGCGCGAATACCAGCTGACGCGCCAGGCACAGGACGAGTTCGCCCTCGCCAGCCTGACCCGCGCCCAGGCGGCGATGACCGGCGGCGGCTTCGCCGACGAGATCACGCCCGTCACCGTCGCCGGCCGCGGCGGCGACGTTGTCGTCGCCGAGGACGAGACGCCGGGCAAGGCGATGCCGCACAAGATCCCGACGCTGAAGCCGGCGTTCGCCGCCGACGGCACGATCACCGCGGCGACCTCGGCGTCGATCTCCGACGGCGCCGCGGCGCTCGTCGTGACGCGGGCGAGCGTCGCCGACCGGCTCGGGCTGACGCAGGCGGCGCGGATCGTCGCCACCGCGGCGCACGCGCAGACGCCCGCCAAGTTCACCACCGCGCCGGTGCCGGCGATCCGCAAGGTGCTCGCCAAGGCCGGCTGGACCCTCGCCGACGTCGACCTGTTCGAGGTCAACGAGGCGTTCACCGCGGTGGCGATGATCGCGATGCACGAGCTGGCGATCCCGCACGAGCGGATCAACGTCAACGGCGGCGCGACCGCGCTCGGCCACCCGATCGGCGCGAGCGGCGCGCGCATCGTCGCGACGCTGATCGCCGCGCTCCAAGCGCAGGGCCTCCGCCGCGGCGTCGCCGCGCTCTGCATCGGTG
>CAXUEV010000300.1:0-2646 GCA_964250105.1 uncultured Sphingomonadaceae bacterium | reverse complement strand
CGACGTCGACGAGGCCGACGTCACCCGCGTCGCGACGCGGGGCGGGCGGATCGTCGCCATCGGCAAGCGGCTCGGGGTCTACGACGCCTACGACACCGGCGTCTTCCGCATCACTCCGGCGCTGTGCGCCGCGCTGGCGCGGCTTGACCGGCCGAGCCTGTCGGCCGGCGTCGCGGTGCTCGCCGGCAAGGGCGATGCCGCTGCGGTCGACTGCAGCGATCTCGACTGGCTCGATATCGACGATCCGCGCGGGCTGGCGCTGGCCGAACGCTCAGCGCGCGGCTAGCGGCACGAAATCGCGCACCGTCGCGCCGGTGTAGAGCTGGCGCGGGCGGCCGATCTTCTGGTCGGTGTCCTCGATCATCTCGTTCCACTGCGCGACCCAGCCGACCGTCCGCGAGATGGCGAACAGCACGGTGAACATCGACGTCGGAAAGCCGATCGCCGACATGACGATGCCCGAATAGAAGTCGACGTTGGGATAGAGCTTCTTGTCGATGAAGTAGGGATCGTTGAGGGCGATCTGCTCGAGCTCGCGGGCGACGTCGAACACCGGGTCGGTCACCTTCAGCTCGTCGAGCACGCGCTTGGCGACGCCCGCCATGACCTTCGCCCGCGGGTCGTAGTTCTTGTAGACGCGGTGGCCGAAGCCCATCAGGCGGAACGGGTCGTCCTTGTTCTTGGCGCGGGCGATGAATTCGGGGATGCGGTCGACGGTGCCGATCTCGCGCAGCATCTCGAGCGCCGCCTCGTTGGCGCCGCCGTGCGCCGGGCCCCAGAGGCAGGCGATGCCGGCGGCGATACACGCGAACGGGTTCGCCCCCGACGAGCCGGCGAGGCGGACGGTCGAGGTCGACGCGTTCTGCTCGTGGTCCGCCTGGAGGATCATCAACTTGTCCATCGCGTCCTCGACCACCGGGTTGACGACGTACGGCTCGGCCGGCACGCCGAAGGTCATGCGCAGGAAGTTGCCGACGAACGACAGCTGGTTGTCGGGGTACTGGAAGGGCTGGCCGACGGCATATTTATACGCCATCGCCGCGAGCGTCGGCATCTTGGCGATCAGCCGGTGGCTGGCGATGACGCGCTGCTTGGCGTCGTGGATGTCGGTCGAATCGTGGTAGAACGCCGCCATCGCGCCGACGACGCCGCACATGATCGCCATCGGATGCGCGTCGCGGCGGAAGCCGCGGTAGAACTGCGACAGCTGCTCGTGGACCATCGTGTGGCGGCTGATCGTGTAGTTGAACTCGTCGTGCTCGGCCTGCGACGGCAGTTCGCCGTTCATCAGCAGATAGGCGACCTCCATATAGCTCGACTGTTCGGCGAGCTGCTCGATCGGATAGCCGCGGTAGAGCAGCGTGCCGACGTCGCCGTCGATATAGGTGATCTTCGATTCGCACGACGCGGTGCTGGTGAAGCCCGGATCGTAGGTGAAGCGGCCGGTGTTGCCGTACAGCTTGCGGATGTCGATGACGTCGGGACCGACCGTCCCGCCGAGCACGGGATAGTCGGTGGCGGCGCCGGCGACGGTCAGGTTGGCGTGGTCGGTCATGCTTGGTCCCTCGTCTCGCCGACGGCGGCGAGGTCGCCGCGGTCGTGCCTGTCCACCACATCGTCGAGCCGGCCGAGGCTCTCGTCGCGCCCGAGCAGCTCGAGCACGTCGAAGATCCCCGGCGACGTCGCCGCGCCGGTCACCGCCGCGCGCAGCGGCTGCGCGACCTTGCCCAGCTTGAGGCCGAGGTCGTCGGCCAGCACGCGCATCGCCGCCTCGATTTCCCCCGCCGTCCACGCGACCCCGGCGAGCGCCGCGCGCGCCCGCCCGAGCAGGTCGAACGCCGGCTCGTCTAGCAGTTTTTGTGCAGCTGCGTCCATCGCGATCGGTCGCGGTTTCAGGTAGAACAGGCTCGATGCGGCGAGCTCGTTCAGGTCTTTCGCGCGCAGCTTGAGCTCGGCCATGCCGCGCTGCAGCAGGGCGAGGTCGGCGGCGGTCGGCGTGCGCTTAAGCAGGGACGCGACCCGTGGCGCGATCAGGTCGACCAGCCGGGCATCGTCGGCCAGCCGCAGATAATGGCCGTTGACGTTCTCCAGCTTCTTCAGGTCGAAGCGCGCCGGCGCGCGGCCGACGCCGGCGAGGTCGAACCAGTTGGTCGCCTGCGCCCGGCCGATGAACTCGTCGTCGCCGTGACCCCAGCCGAGGCGGAGCAGATAGTTCTCGACCGCCTCGGGCAGCATCCCGAGCTCGTCGCGATAGGCGTCGACGCCGAGCGCGCCGTGGCGCTTCGACAGTTTCTGCCCGTCGGCGCCGTGGATCAGCGGGACATGCGCATAGACCGGCTCGGCCCAGCCGGGCTCGACCGCCGCCATCGCCCGGATCAGCGCGAGCTGGCGGAAGGCGTTGTTCAGATGGTCGTCGCCGCGGATGACGTGCGTCACGCCCATGTCATGGTCGTCGACGACCACCGCCAGCATGTATGTCGGCGTGCCGTCGGAGCGCAGCAGCACCATGTCGTCGAGTTCGGCGTTGGCCACCGTGACCTCGCCCTGGACGCGGTCGGGGATCGTCGTGCTGCCGTCCTGCGGCGCGCGCAGGCGGACGACGAACGGCGCGCCGGCGGGCGCTTCGTCGGCGGCGCGGTCGCGCCA
>CAXUEV010000299.1:0-2651 GCA_964250105.1 uncultured Sphingomonadaceae bacterium | reverse complement strand
CGGCGGCACCAGCCTGATCTCCGAGCGCACCGACGGCGCGTGGAGCGAGAACAGCTTCGCCGAGGACGATGCGTTCGCGCCGCGCCGCCAGGTCGCGCCGCGGCTCGAGACCGAGGCGGCGGTCCGCGCCGCGAGCGGGCGCGGCCTGCGGACGCTGTGCGTGCGCCCGCCCCTGATCTGGGGCAATGCCGCGATCAAGCCGATCGCCGACCTCTACCATTCGGCGCGCGAGACGGGCGCGGTCCGCTACGTCGGCCGCGGGCTCAACTGCTATTCGAGCGTCCATGTCGAGGACTTGGCCGAGCTGTACCTGCTCGCGCTGGAGAAGGGCGTGCCCGGCGCGCTCTATCACTCGGTCTCGGGCGAGGTGAACTGGCGGATGATGGCCGAGACGATCGCCGCCCATCTCGGCATGCCGGCGCGGAGCATCGGCTTCGACGAGGCGGCGGCGCTGTGGGACCGCTTCACCGCGCTGATCGTCTACGCGTCGTGCAGCCGCTCGCGCAGCCCGCGCGCGCGCGCCGAGCTTGGTTGGGCACCCCATCCCGACCGGATCGACCTGCTCGCCGAATGTCTCCACCCGCGCTTCGCCGAGGTGGGTGAGCGCGGCCTATCGTCATGGGTACGCAAGCCCGGCTGACGCGGTTCAGGCAGTGATCCGGTTGACGACCGGGCCGCCGTCAAGTCACCGACGTTCCGCGGACCCGAAGGTCCGCGGAATCCATGTCGTTACGCCGCTGCCTTCGCGTGCGCCATGAACATGTTGACGATGTCGCCCGACGTCACCGGCCGCAGCGCCTCGCCCTTGGCCAGCGGCGTCGCGCCGCCCGACGAGGTCGGCGTCGTATCGACGCCCGCCTCCCGCGCCTTCTGCCGTAGCGCGCCGACGGTCAGCGACTCGCGTCCGTGGATCGCCAGCGGATCGAAGCGGAAGAAGCGCATCGCGTTCTGGTGCGTCACCTTGTCGATCTGCGCGTCCGTCAGGTGCCCGACCGTCTTGTGCAGGAACTCGGGCGCGTCGGGCCACAGCGAGTCCGAGTGCGGATAGTCGCACTCGTACGCCACCATGTCCTCGCCGATCGCATCGAGGTTCTTCAGGCCGAACTCGTCGTCGATGAAGCACGTCAGGAAGTGCTTCCTGAACACTTCGCTCGGCTTGATGTCGCCGAACAGCGAGTGCGTCCACGCCTTGTGGCGCATGTTGCTGAAGTCGGCGCGCTCGACGAAATACGGCACCCAGCCGATACCGCCCTCCGACAGCGCGATCCGCATGTCAGGATAGCGGCGGAGCGCAGCGAGGTTGAGCCAGTCCGCGGCACCGGTCGAGATCGACATCGGCATGGTCGTGATCCACGCCTCGATCGGCGTCTCCATCGACGCGTGCGGCGCGGGGTTGCCGGCGCCGATGTGGAGGCAGATCGCCATGTCATGGTCGACGGTCGCCTTCCACAGCGGCTCCCAGTGCGCGTTGTGGATGCTCGGCAGCCCCTGGGTGGTCGGGTTCTCGTTGATCGAGATCGCCCGGCAGCCCTTGGCGGCGACGCGCGCGATCTCCTTCGCGGCGAGCTCGGGATCCCACATCGGCAGGATCGCGCAGGGGATGAAGCGCCCGGGATGGCTGCCGCACCACTCGTCGATGTGCCAGTCGTTGTACGCCTGGAGATGGGTCAGCCCCTGCACCTTGTCGTCGACCTTGAGGAACAGGCTGCCGTCGAAGCCGACGGCGCTGGCGAAGTTGAGCGAGCCGGCAAGGCCGTTGGCGTTCATGTCGTCGACGCGCGCGGCATGGTCGTAGCAGCCCTTGCGCAGCTGGCTCAGCGCGGTCGGCTCGATGCCATATTCCTCGGGCACGCGGCCGGCGACGGCGTTGAGGCCGATCGAGGGCATCTTCTTGCCTTGATATTCCCAGTAATTGGTGCCGTCGGGGCTCTCGCGCAGCTTGGGCGCGGTCGCCAGCGCCTCGCCCGACAGGTGGTTGTCGTACATCTCACCGGGTTCGGTGATATGGTCATCGACGCTGATGACCAGCATGTCGTTCATCTTCATAGTACCTCCTCTGCCGTTACCGGCCTTGCTTCGTTACCCGGCCGCTGGCCCCCGGCTTGAGGCGTAATCGGACGATCCGCCAGCGGTCCTTCGTTCAACCCCGAAAGATCACGAATCGCGCCAAGCCGTTTCGCCGCAGCAAACCGGTCGGGCTGGAACGTATAACACTTTCCTTGCGGTAGTCCCCTGGTTTCCTTTTCGATGACCATTCCGCGCCCGCCTGCCAGCATGACACCCCAGCGCAGCAGACGTGCCGCTTCGCGCTCTTTCGTACCGAGACCGGCGATCCAGTCGCGCAATTCATGCAACCCGCGGCCGGCGAGCGCGGTCGGCGCGACGATCCGGCGTTCGGCGAGACGCCACCGCAGAGTGACAGCGGCGTTATGGCGCAGTTCGGCGAGCGCGATGCCGTCGACGGGGTCGCTGACCAATATGTCGATTACCAGCCGGTTCGCGTCCGCCGCATGCGCGGCGGCGAGCAGCGCGAGGTCCTGCAGATGGGTGCAGTTGCTCTCCCATTCGCCGACGCCGGCGAAGTCGGCGAGGCGGCGCCCGACGAAGCTGCGCGCCAGCGCGCGCTCGGCCCCCGCGCACGTCGTCCACGG
>CAXUEV010000298.1:0-2662 GCA_964250105.1 uncultured Sphingomonadaceae bacterium | reverse complement strand
CGATCGGCAGCACCATGAAAACCAGCAGATAGAGCAGCGCCGGCACCGCCGGCCCCGAGCCGGGGTCGGGCGGCACGATCCTGCCGGTCCTGACGGTGACCGGCATCCCCGGCCGCGCCCGCTGCAGGCCGGCGATGACCACCCGGTCGGTCGCCGCCAGACCCGAGCGGACCACGCGCAGGCCCTCGACCAGCGGCCCCAGCTCGACGACCTTCTGCACGACCTTGCCGTCGGCGCCGACGACGAGCGCCGCGCGCCGCGTCTGGTCGGTGACGACCGCATCCTCGGGGATCAGCATCCCCTCGTACGCGCCCGAGCCGAGCAGCCGCATATGGCCGAACATGCCGGGCGTCAGCAGCCCGTCGGGGTTGCGCACGACCGCGCGGCCGCGGATCGTGCCCGAGCCGAGGTCGAGCGCGTTGTCGACGAAATCCATCCGCCCATGCCAGCGATAGGCGCTCTCGTCGCCGAGCCTGATGTCGACCGGGTTCGACGCGACGCGCGACGACGGCCGCGTGCCGGCGCGGTTGGCGCGCTGGTACTTGAGGTAGAGCGCCTCCGAGCCGGTGAAGCTGAAATAGATCGGGTTGAGCGAGACGATCGTCGTCAGCACCGTGCTGCCGCTGGTGACATAGTTGCCGACGCTCGCGCGGCGGTCCGACAGCCGGCCGGCGGCGGGCGCGGTGACGCGGGTGAACTCGACGTCGAGCGCCTTGGCGCGGGTGTTCGCCTGCGCCGAGCCGAGCGCCGCCTGCGCCTGCCGCAGCGTGGCGTTGGCGTTGTCGAACTCCTCCTGGCTGACCGCCTTGAGATCGAGCAGCTGCCGCGAGCGGTCGAAGCTGCTCTTGGCGACGTCGGCGGTGGCGCGCGCGCGCTGCTCGTCGGCCTTGGCCTGCGCCAGGATCGCCTGGAACGGGCGCGGGTCGATGACGAACAGCAGCTCGCCCTTGTGCGCGAACTGGCCGTCGCGGAAGTTGACCGACTGGAGATAGCCCGAGACGCGCGGCCGCACCTCGACCGTGTCGACCGCCTCGAAGCGGCCGGTGTAATCGTCCCAGTCGACGATCGGCTTGATCAGCGGGGTGGCGACGGTGACCTGCGGGACGCCCCCGGGACCGCCCGGAGCGGCCTGCGCGCCATCGTCCTTCTTGCCGCAACTGGCGAGAACCAGCAGGCTGGCGAGCAGGACGGTCGATCGCATCGAATTCCTCATGATCATCGCAGTGCAGCAATCGATACCGATCGGTACTGTCTCCTAGTGCGGTCGCCGCGATCGGGCAACCGCCATCGTGCCAGGCGCGCGCCGGGCACGGACCGACGCCGTGACGCCGCCGCACCGCACCCGTTCCGCGTCAGAACTGCGCTTCGTACCGCGCGAGTCCCGCGGCGAGGTCGGCGATCAGGTCGTCCGGGTCCTCGAGGCCGATGCTCAACCGTACCATCTGCCCCCCGCTGTCGGTAGTCGTCGCGGTGCGTATCCCCTCGAGCTCGACCGGCAGGACCAGGCTCTCGTAACCGCCCCACGAGAAGCCGATGCCGAAGTGCCGCAGGTCGTCGATCAGCGCCGCGGTATGCGCCCTGACGCCGCGCTTCAGGGTGAAGGCGAACAGCCCCGACGCGCCGGTGAAGTCGCGCTGGAACAATGTGTTACCGGGATCGCCGGGCAGCCCGGGGTGCATCACCCGCGCCACCGCGGGGTGCGTCTGCAGCCACGCGGCGATCCGGAGCGCACTCGCCCCCTGCCGCTCGAGCCGCAGCCCGAGCGTCCGCAGCCCGCGCAGCGCGAGATAGGCGTCGTCGGGTCCGACGCAGTAGCCGAGTCGGTAGCTCGCCGCCTTCAGCCGCCCGAGCCAGCGCGCCGTCGTCGTCACCGCCCCCATCATCAAGTCACTGTGACCGCCCGTATATTTGGTCAGCGCCTGCACGCTGAAGTCCACCCCGTGCCCGATCGCGGCGAACAGCAGCGGCGTCGCCCAGGTATTGTCGAGCACCGTCGCCACATCGTGCGCCCGCGCCACCGCGATGATCGCGGGTACGTCCTGCACCTCGAAGCTCAGCGATCCCGGGCTCTCCAGCAGGATGACGCGCGTATTCGGCTGGATCAGCGCGGCAATCCCGCTGCCGATCAACGGATCATAGTAGGTCGTTGAAATCCCGAGCGGTTTCAGCGTCCGCTCGGCGAAGGCGCGCGTCGGATCGTACGCGCTGTCGACGATCAGGACATGGTCGCCCGCCTTGACCACGGTCAGCATCGCCGCCGCGACCGCCGCCACGCCCGACGGGTAGAGCTTGGTCCCCGCGGCGCCCGGCTCGAGCTCGGTCAGCGCCGCCTCGAGCGCCCAGCTCGTCGGCGTCCCCCGCCGCCCGTAGAACAGCCCCGCATCGGGCTGCTTGCGCGCCGCATCGAGCGCGGCGAGATTGTCGAACACGATCGTCGAGGCATGCCACACGGGCGGATTGACGATGCCCGCCGTCATGTCCGGACCGCGGGTCCAGTCGTCGCGGCGTCCGGCCTCGACCAGCCGCGTCGCTTCGGCCACGTCGTCGGCCAGCGGCTTCTCCACAAGCAGGGGCACCCCCGCGGCCACGATCTCCAGCCCGTGGTCCACGTGCATCTGGTTCGGGGTGGCGACGATCGCCCCTTCCGGCCGCTCGTGCCTCA
>CAXUEV010000297.1:0-2671 GCA_964250105.1 uncultured Sphingomonadaceae bacterium | reverse complement strand
GCCGACCCCGCCACCGCCGAGGCCGACGCCCACCGCACCGACTATGCCGCGGGCCTGCGCGCCGACGCGCTGCGCGGCGTGCGCATCGGCGTGGTGCGGCTGAAATGGGCGGAACCGGTCGACGCGGTGTTCGCCGCCGCGCTCGCCGTGCTGACGGCGCAGGGAGCGACGCTGGTCGACGTCACACTGCCGGCGACGCGGGCGGAGATCGGCCCGGCCGAGCTGACCGTGCTGCTGACCGAGCTCAAGGCCGGCCTCAACGCCTATCTGGCGACGACGCCGCCGGCGGTGACGACGCGGACGCTGGCCGACGTCATCGCCTTCAACCGGGCGACCCCGCGCGAGCTGGCGCTGTTCGGCCAGGACAGCTTCGTCGCCGCCGAGGCGACGAAGGGCCTGGACGATCCGGCGTACCGCGCGGCGCGGGCGCTGTCGCTGCGGCTGGCGGGACCGGAGGGGATCGACGCGATGCTGGCGGCGAACCGCGTCGTCGCGCTGGTCGCGCCGACGATGGCGCCGGCGTGGCCGATCGACGTCGTCAACGGCGACCAGATCGCCGGCAGCGGCGCGGGCGACCTCGCCGCGGTCGCCGGCTATCCGCACCTGTCGGTGCCGATGGGCGCGGTCCGCGGCCTGCCGCTCGGCCTGTCGTTCATCGGCGCGAAGTGGAGCGAGGCACGGCTGCTCGCACTCGGCTTCGCCTACGAGACCGCGGCCGGGGTGCGGATCGCGCCGACGTTCGCGCCGTCGGTCGGGACGGGCGACGTGCTGCTACCGGCGCGATGAGGAACTGCGCCTTTCGCGCAACACCTGCGCCGTAAACAACGGATGTTGCGGTTGCGAACGCCGCGGTTTGGCGGCATCGTGGCCGACAACAAATAAGACGCATCGGGTTTTTACGGGGAAGTGAAGTGGTGACGGGCGTCCGCCCGGCATCGCGTGTCGCTTGTCCCCGCACGTCGCCACGGCGCGACGTCCCCCGCGAAGACCGGCTCCCCACGCGACGGCACCACCGATGTTTCGGGAGCGGCGCGGCCGTTCCCCGGCGAGGGGCGTAGCGATGATCACACGACGCGGGCTGCTGACGCGACTCGGGCATATCGGCGGCCTGGGCGCGACGTTCGGGGCGATGCAGCTGCTCGGGCTCAACGGCGCCGCCGCGCAGACTTTGCCGATGCCCGCGCTGCCGCCGGCGCTCGGCCGCGGCACGCACGTTGTCGTCCTCGGCGCCGGCATCGCCGGGCTGACCGCGGCGTACGAGCTCGAGCAGGCGGGCTTCCTCGTCACGCTGCTCGAGGCGCGCGACCGCGTCGGCGGCCGCGCGTGGACGATCCGCGACGGCGACAAGATCGAGATGATCGGCGAGGCGACGCAGACCGCGCGCTTTTCGAGCGGCATCTACATGAACGCCGGACCGGCGCGCATCCCGAGCTTCCACACCGGGCTGATGGGCTATGCCGAGAAGTTCGGCGTACCGCTCGAGGTCGAGGTCAATTCGAGCCGCTCGGCCTATGTCATGGGCAGCGACGGCCGGCGCATCCGCATGCGCACCGCGATCAACGACACGCGCGGCCATATCGCCGAGCTGCTGGCGAAGGCGCTCAACCAGGGCTCGCTCGATTCGGCGCTCACCCCGGCCGACAAGGAGAAGCTGCTCCCGTTCCTCAAATTCTACGGCGACCTCGACGACAAGGGCAATTTCACCGGCACCGAGCGGTCGGGCTTCAAGACCTATCCCGGTGCCGGCGTGACGCTCGCCGCGCCCAATTCGGCGATGCCGCTCGACCAGCTGCTGGCGAACGAACAGCTGCCGATGACGCTGTTCGAGGACGCGCTCTACATGCAGGCGACGATGTTCGAGCCGGTCGGCGGCATGGACCGCATCCACGCCGGCTTCGACCGCCACCTGCGCCGGCCGGCGATCCGCGGCGCCGAAGTGACCCGCATCCGCCACACCGCCAGGGGCGTCGACATCGCCTATCGCGACCTGCCGAGCGGGACCGCCGAGACGGTCACCGCCGACTATCTGATCTCGACGATCCCCTTCCCGGTTCTCGCGAAGATCGATTCGAACCTGTCGCCGAAGGTCAAGGCGGCGGTCGCGGCGGTGGTCAACGACCATTCGAACAAGATCGCCTTCGAGAGCCCGCGCTTCTGGGAGAAGGAGCAGATCTACGGCGGCATCTCGTTCGTCGGCGGGCCGACGTCGCTCGTCTGGTATCCGTCGACCGGGCTGCACACGCCGCGCGGCATGCTGCTCGCCTGCTACGGCTCGGGGCCGAAGGCGGTCGAGTTCGCCAAGCGCCCGATCCCCGACCAGATCGAGTTCGCCCGCGGCGTCGTCGAGCGGCTCCACCCGGGGCACGGCGCCGACCTCGTCGACGGCATCGCGGTCAACTGGGACAAGATCCCGTACAGCCTCGGGCCGTGGACCGACTGGAGCGGCGGCACGGGACGGAACGGCCAGGAAGGCAAGATCGACACCGCCGGCTTCCGCCTGCTGCTCGAGCCCGACGGGCGCGTCTATTTCGCCACCGCCTCGCTCAGCCAGACGCCCGGCTGGCAGGAGGGCGGCATCCAGTCGGCGCAGGCGCAGGTACTGGCGCTGGCCAAGCGCGTCGCCGCCACCGGCCGACCCGCCGCCGCCGCGGCGCGCGGCTGACGATGGCGG
>CAXUEV010000296.1:0-2674 GCA_964250105.1 uncultured Sphingomonadaceae bacterium | reverse complement strand
GACCGCCCCGGCGACCGCGACCGTGTCGCCGATGACCGGCACGATGATGCGGTCGCCGTCGCGCAGCCGCGACGACGGCGGGGCGCCGATGCCGAGCAGGCCATACAGGTCGACGGTGATCGCGCCGCCGTCGCGGACGATGCGGACGTTGCGCAAGGATCCCGATCGGCGGACGCCACCCGCCAGCGCCAGCGCCGAGCTGATGTCGCTGAGCGAGGTGAGGTTATACTGGCCCGGCCGGTCGACCTCGCCGCCGACATAGACGGTGATCGCGCGGACCGAGCCGAGCGAGACATAGACCTCGGTGCCGAGCAGCGTCCGCCGCGTCGCGGCGGCGAGGTCGCGGCGGACCGACCCGATCGAGCGCCCGGCGGCCGGGATCGGCGGCAGCGCGCCGACCACCAGCCGGCCCTCGCGGTCGACGCGGACGGTGCGGCTGTCGTTCGTCGCCCCCTGGAACTGGACGACGAGCTCGTCGCCGATGCCGACGACATAGGAGTCGGACACCGAGCCGGTCAGCGGGCCGGCGCCGCCGCGCTGCGCCGACTGGAACAGATCGTAGCCGAACTGGCGCAGCGTCGGATCGGACAGGCGGTCGCGGAACTCGCGCTCGACCGCCGAGGGCGCGTAGATCCGGTCGAGCGCGGCGCGCGACCGTTGGCGGCGCAGCTCCTGCTCCTCCGACGTGTCGACCCGCGCGCCCGTGATCGACGCGGCGTCGTCGCCGTTGTCGCCCGCCGACCCGCGCGACTGGTCGAGCTGGCTCGGCAGGTTGCTGCCGATCGTCGACGTGCCGTTCAACTGGCCCTGAAGCTGCTGCAGAACGCGCGGATCGACGCTCTGGCCGGTGGCGGTAGTGGCGGCGGACAGGATGATCGACGCCGTCAAAATCCGCCAGCGGCCCGTCGCCATCTCGGTCACTATCCCACCGTCCTACGCCGGCGGGGTGTACGCACCCGCCTGCGCGGCGTCAATCGAAGGCCCCCGCCGCGTCCCTACCGGCCGCGGACATGGTCGCGGTAGGCGAACTGGAGCTCGCGGGTCAGCGCGCCGACCTCGAAGCGCCATGGCCCGATCTCGGCGAGCGGGGTGACCTCGGCGGCGCTGCCGGTGAGGAACGCCTGCTCGAAGCCTTCGAGCTCCTCGGGCCAGATCGCGCGCTCGACGATCTCGATGCCGCGCTGCCGCGCCAGGCCCATGACCGTGCGGCGGGTGATGCCGTCGAGGAAACAGTCGGGCGTCGGCGTATGCAGCACGCCGTCCTTCAGGAAGAAGATGTTGGCCCCGGTCGCCTCCGCCACCTGGCCGCGCCAGTCGAGCATCAGCGCGTCGTTGTAGCCGGCATCCTCGGCGGCGTGCTTCGACATCGTGCAGATCATGTACAGGCCCGACGCCTTGGCCTTGATCGGCGCGGTGTACGGCGCCGGCCGGCGCCACGGCGCGATGTTGAGCCGGAGCCCGCGGGCGAGCGCCTCGTCGCCGAAATAGGCGCCCCATTCCCATACCGCGATTGCCATGTGCGGCTTGGTCAGCTGCGCCGCGACGCCCATCTGCTCGGACCCGCGCCAGGCGATCGGGCGGACATAGCAGTCGCTCAGACCGTTGGCGGCGACCGTCGCATCGACCGCGGCATCGATCTCGTCGCGGCTCCACGGCAGGGCGAAGCCGAGCAACGCCGCGGAATCAATCAGCCGCTGGCTGTGCTGCGAGAGGGCGAACACCGTGCCGCCGTAGCACCGCGCGCCCTCGAACACCGAACTCGCATAGTGGAGCGCGTGCGTCAGGACATGGACCTTGGCATCGCGCCACGGCACCAGGGCGCCGTCGAACCAGATGAAGCCGTCGCGATCGTCGAAAGTCGGAGTCAGCACCGGATCAAGCTCCCAGATGCGCGTTCGGCACGCATTTTATTACAATCCACAGTTGCTGGCGGTAACATTCTGTGTAAAATACGTCAACATGGCTGACGCAAGTGTTTTCCGTGCACCGGCTGCCGCCGCCTCGCCGCTGTTCCTGCGCGAGGCGGAGATCCGCCGCGGCATCGAGCTGCTGTATTTCGGCTATACCAACATGGTCAAAGGCGCGGACGACCGGCTCGCCGAATACGGCTTCGGCCGGGCGCACCACCGCGCGCTGTACTTCATCGCCCGCCGTCCGGGCATGCCGGTCGGCGACCTGCTGCTGCTGCTCAACATCACCAAACAGTCGCTCAGCCGCGTGCTCGGCGAGCTCCAGGCCAAGGGCCATGTCGAGCAGGCGGTCGGCACGCGCGACCGCCGCCAGCGGCTGCTGCGTCTGACGCGCCAGGGCGCGGCGCTCGAGGCCGAGCTGTTCGAGCGGCTGCGCGACGGCGTCGCCGCGGCCTATGCCCATGCCGGCCAGGCGGCGGTCAGCGGCTTCTGGACCGTGCTGACCGGGCTTATCCCGCCGGCCGACCGTCCGTTAATCGAGGAACTTCAGTCGCGGCCCTGACGGGCAAGGCGGCGTGCGGCAGGCGCCGCGCCCAGGTCTCGGCCTGCGCCAGGCGTTCGTCGAGCGCCTTCATCGTCGGCCCGAGATCGGCGCTGTCGTCGTCGAGCCAGACCCGCGCCACCGACAGCAGCAGTGCGGCGAGCGCCTGGACGCGGAGCGGGCCGAGCAGGCCCCCGGTCGCGACCCCGGCGGCGTCGGCGAG
>CAXUEV010000295.1:0-2689 GCA_964250105.1 uncultured Sphingomonadaceae bacterium | reverse complement strand
ATCTGGTCGCCGGGCTGGATGAAGGTCCGCCCGACATAATGGCTGCGGATGATGCCGAGCTCGAACGGGATGCCCGACGCCTGGGCGAAGCCGATCGCCGCCGGCGTTCCCGAATCGGGCACCGGCACGACCATGTCGGCGGCGACCGGGCTCTCGCGCGCCAGCTCGACGCCGATCAGCTTGCGCACCTGGTAGACGCTCGACCCGTCGACGACCGAATCGGGACGCGAGAAATAGACATGCTCGAAGATGCACGGGCGCGGGCGGACGACGCCGAACGGGCGCAGCGAGCGCAGGCCGCGGGCGGTGATGACGATCAGCTCGCCGGGCTCGACCGAGCGCAGGAAGGTCGCGCCGACGACGTCGAGC
This sequence comes from uncultured Sphingomonadaceae bacterium, assembly GCA_964250105.1. GTDB lineage: Bacteria > Pseudomonadota > Alphaproteobacteria > Sphingomonadales > Sphingomonadaceae > Polymorphobacter_B. The sequence goes on along the minus strand of CAXUEV010000295.1, from coordinate 2,320 downwards.
GCGACGGTTTCGGAGGCGAGGATATAGGCGTCGTTCAGCCGCCCGAGGACCAGCGGCCGGACGCCGAGCGGGTCGCGGCAGGCGATCATGCCCTCGCCGGTCAGGCACAACAGGCTGTACGCGCCCTCGACCTGCTTCAGCGCGTCGATGAACTTGTCGAGCAGGGTGCGGTAGGTGCTGGTGGCGACGAGATGGATGATGACCTCGGTGTCGCTCGTCGACTGGAAGATCGAGCCGCGGCGGACGAGCTCGCGGCGCAGCTTGACCGCGTTCGAGATGTTGCCGTTGTGGGCGACGGCGAAGCCGCCGCTCTGCAGCTCGGCGAACAGCGGCTGGACGTTGCGCAGCGCGGTGTCGCCGGTCGTCGAATAGCGGTTGTGGCCGATCGCGACCTCGCCCTTCAGGCGGGCGATGACGCCGTCGCTGTCGAAGTTGCCGGCGACATGGCCCATCGCCCGGTGGGTGTGGAACTCCCGGCCGTCGAAGCTGGTGATGCCGGCGGCCTCCTGGCCGCGATGCTGGAGCGCGTGCAGCCCGAGCGCGGCGAGCGCGGCGGCGCCCTCGGCACCATAGACCCCGAAGACGCCGCACTCCTCGTGGAGATGGTCGCCGTCGAAGGGGTTGGTCGTGGCGTCGTCCATCGGGACTCCCCAGGGTGGCCGCTTGGCGCGCATATAGGCGCGGCGACGCGCCGTGTCTCCCCTTGGCCGTCACCGAAACGCAACAGGAGTTCGCAATCGTGAGCGATGCCGACCGAGCCGCCGGAACCATGCTCGAGCCGAAATGGGACGACCGCGGCCTGATCCAGACGGTGACGACCGACGCCGCCACCGGCGAGGTGCTGATGGTCGCGCACATCAACGCGACCGCGCTGGCGGCGACGCTGGCGACCGGCGAGGCGCACTATTGGAGTCGGTCGCGCGGCGAGGTCTGGCACAAGGGCGCGACCTCGGGGAACACGCAGGTCGTCGTCGAGCTGCGCATCGACTGCGACCAGGACGCGCTGTGGCTGCGCGTCACGCCCGCGGGCCCGGCCTGCCACACGGGCGAGCGGACGTGCTTCTACCGCGCCGTGGCGACCGACGGCGCGCTGCTGCTTGACACGCCGGCACCCGCCCGCGAAGGGCGCTGACGGCGCTGCCCGCCGAAGCGTTCCAGTCACCCGCCGACCACTATCCCCGGGAGTGCCGATGATGGCCGAAGCATTGATCTACGACGCCGTCCGCACGCCGCGCGGGCGCGGCCGCAAGGACGGCAAGCTCCACGAGATCACCCCGGTCCAGCTCGCGGCGCAGATGCTCGAGGCGGTCCGCGACCGCACCGGCATCGACACCGCCGACGTCGACGACGTCATCCTCGGCTGCGTCTCGCCGGTCGCCGAGCAGGGGGCCGACATCGCCCGCCTCGCGGTGCTCGCCGCCGATTATGCCGAGACGACGGCGGGGGTCCAGGTCAACCGCTTCTGCGCGAGCGGCCTCGAGGCGGTCAACATGGCGGCGGCGAAGGTCATCGCCGGCGAGGCAATGTTCGCCGTCGGCGGCGGCGTCGAGAGCATGTCGCGCGTGCCGATGGCGTCCGACGGCGGCGCGTGGTCGATGGACCCGGCGGTCGCCTACAAGAGCTATTTCGTGCCGCAGGGGATCAGCGCCGACCTGATCGCGACCAAGTACGGCTTCAGCCGCGGCGACGTCGACGCCTATGCCGTCGACAGCCAGAAGCGCGCCGTGCGGGCGTGGAGCGAGGGCCGCTTCGCCCGGTCGGTGGTCGGCGTCCGCGACGTCATCGGCGAGATCGTCCTCGACCACGACGAGCATATGCGCCCGCAGACTGACATGCAGTCGCTCGGCGGCCTCAATCCATCGTTCGAGGCGATCGGCGAGCAGATGCCCGGCTTCGACGCCGTCGCCCTGCTGCGCTACCCCGAGATCGAGCGGATCGCGCATGTCCATACCGGCGGCAATTCGAGCGGCATCGTCGACGGCGCCGCCGCCGTCCTGATCGGCAACCGCGAGATCGGCGCGAAATACGGCATCAAGCCGCGCGCGCGCATCCGCGGCATGGCGTCGATCGGCTCCGAGCCGTCGATCATGCTGACCGGACCGGCGCCGGTGACCGAGAAGCTGCTCAAGCGGCTCGGCATGGCGGTCGGCGACATCGACCTGTTCGAGCTGAACGAGGCGTTCGCCAGCGTCGTCCTGCGCTACATGCAGGCGCTCGACATCGATCACGACAGGATCAACGTCAACGGCGGCGCGATCGCCATGGGCCATCCGCTCGGCGCCACCGGCGCGATGATCCTCGGCACCGTGCTCGACGAGCT
>CAXUEV010000294.1:0-2691 GCA_964250105.1 uncultured Sphingomonadaceae bacterium | reverse complement strand
CGGCGACGAGCTGGCTGACCGCCTGGGCGACGGCGAGATAGGTCTTGCCGGTGCCCGCCGGGCCGAGCGCGAAGATGACGTCGTCGCGCCCCAGTGCCTCGATGTAGCGGACCTGCGTCGGCGAGCGTGGCACGATCGTCTTGCGTCTGGTGCGGATGACGACCGCGGACTGGACGGTGCCGTCCGCCGCAGTGATCAGGCCGTCGAGCGACGGATCGGCGCTGATCGCCACCGCGCCCTCGACCTCGCCGAGGTCGACCGACTGGCCCTGCGTCAGCCGGTTGTAGAGCCCGCTGAGCACGTCGCGCGCGCGTGCCGCCGAATCGGCCTCACCCTCGATCGACACCTTGTTGCCGCGCGCCGCGATATAGACGCCGAGGCGGTTTTCGATCGCGATCAGGTTCTGGTCGTACTGGCCGAACAGCGGCCCGAGCAGCTGCGGCCGGTCGAATTCGAGTTCGAGGCGAACGCGGTCGCCGCCGGCGAGGTCGATCGGCACGCGCGCCGAGCCTCCGGGCGATCGCGGGGACAGGCGCGGCGGCGGTTTCTTCGGCACTCAGGCGGCTTGCGACATGGCGACGGGAGTTCCTTCGAGGCTGTTGGGCTGGGCGTCGACCAGGTCGACGGTGACGATGTCGCCGATCGCCAGCGCCGGCGCGGCGACGAAGACCGACTGCAGCCACGGCGACTTGCCGATCAGCTGCCCGGGCCGGCGGCCGGTCCGTTCGAGCAGGACGTCGCAGCGCTTGCCGACGCTGGCGCGGTTGAACGCCAGCGCCGTCGCGGCGATCGCCGCCTGCAGCCGGGCGAGACGCTCGTCGGCGACATCGGGCGCGACATGGTCGGGCATCGCCGCCGCCGGCGTGCCCGGCCGGGGCGAATATCTGAAGCTGTACGCCTGCGCGTAGCCGACCTCGGCGACGAGGCGCAGCGTCGCTTCGAAGTCGGCCTCGGTTTCGCCCGGAAAGCCGACGATGAAGTCGCCCGACAGCGCGATGTCGGGGCGCACCCGCCGCACCCGGTCGAGCAGCGCGAGGTACGACGCGCGGCTGTGCGCCCGGTTCATCCGCTTGAGCAGCCGGTCCGACCCCGACTGCACCGGCAGGTGGAGGTACGGCATCAGCTCGGCGACGTCGCCGTGCGCCGCGATCAGGTCGTCGCCCATGTCGCGCGGATGCGACGTCGTGTAGCGCAGCCGGACGAGCCCGGGGATCGCCGCGATCCGCCGGATCAGCCCTGCGAGCGTGACGGCGACGCCGCCCTCCGCGCCGTGATAGGCGTTGACGTTCTGCCCGAGCAGGGTCAGCTCGCGCGCGCCGCCGGCGACGAGCGCCCGCGCCTCGTCGAGCAATTGCGCCACGCCGCGCGACACTTCGGCACCGCGGGTATAGGGGACGACGCAGAAGGTGCAGAACTTGTCGCAGCCCTCCTGCACCGTCAGGAAGGCGCTCGGGCCGACCTTTGCCCGGCGCGGCGGCAGGACGGCGAACTTCGAATCGAGCGGCATGTCGGTGTCGATCCCGCCGGCGGCGCGGAGCATCGCCGGCAGCCGGTGATAGGCGTTCGGCCCGACGACGACGTCGACCGCGGGCGCGCGGCGGACGATCTCGGCGCCTTCGGCCTGGGCGACGCAGCCGGCGACGACGACGACCGGCCTGGCTCCCGACGCCCGCGGCGCCTTGAGCCGGCCGACCTCGGAATAGACCTTCGCCACCGCCTTCTCGCGGATATGGCAGGTGTTGAGGACGACGACGTCGGCGGCCTCGGCGTGCGGCGCGGCGGCATAGCCCTCGGCCTCGAGCAGCTCGCCCATGCGTTCGGAATCGTAGACGTTCATCTGGCAACCGAAGGTCTTGACGAAATAGCTCTGGGTCACGGGCTGCTCGATGATGGACGGAGGCCCAGCATAGGCGTTCGCCGGCGGCGCGTCATCCGCTGAGTCGCCGCGCCTCAGTCGAGCTCGGCGCCGTGCATCAGCGAGCGGTAGCCGGCGGCGACGACGTCGTGGCAGTGCCGGGCGAGCGCCTTGCGGTCGGCAAAGTCGCCGACGCGGACGGCGGCGTGGAACCTGAGCTCGGCGCGGATGCGGCCGAGCGCCATGAACGCCATGGCGTGCGGCACGAGCCCGGTGTCGCCGACCCAGGCGATGTCGGGCAGCAGCTCGCGCGTCACCGCCAGGCCGTTGACCCTGGTATAGGCGATCGTCAGCGGCTGGACGACGATCGCCTCGCACCCCGGCCCCTCGATCGCGGCGAACAGCGCCGACTTGAACGGCAGCACCGCGACGCCGTCGCCGTTGGTGCCTTCGGGGAACAGGATGACGTTCTCGCCCGCCGCCAGCCGCCCGGCGATGGCGCTGCGCGCGTCGCCCGTCGCCTGGCGCCGCCGCTCGACATAGACCGTATCGGCGAGGTCGGCGAACCAGCCGACCGGGCCCCAGCCGGCGACCTCCGACTTGGCGACGAAGGCGCCGAGGATGCGGCTGCCGATCACCGGAATGTCGGCCCACGACAGATGGTTGGCGACGAACAGCACGCCACGCGGAGCCGCCGGCCGGCCGTCGACGACGACGCGGATACCGAGCGAGCGCGCCAGCGAGCGGTGGAACAGCCGCGGCAGCCGCGGCCGCGCGCGGGGAGCGATGCGCCGAGCGACGAGTCGACAACTGCGATCAGCCAAGCCGCAGCGTCA
>CAXUEV010000293.1:0-2711 GCA_964250105.1 uncultured Sphingomonadaceae bacterium | reverse complement strand
CTCCTCGACCAGGTCCTCCATCGTGACGACGGTGCCCGGAGAAATCGTCACCGTCTGGCCAGTCGCGATCGTGATGTTGTCGGTCAGCGCCTTCGTTCCGGTCCACGTGTCGCTCTGCACCGTCGTGCCCGCGGCGGGCGGCGTGATCGTCGTCGATGCCGCGGGCCTGCCGATCGGCGCGGTCGGCGTCACCGGCGACACCTCGGACAACGACGAGCTGTGCGCCCTCGCCGGCATCGCCGCCGCAGGACTGACTCCGCAGGACTGACCGACTATCCCCTCGCCGGCGCAGCCGCCAGGGAGAGGGGTATGTGCGGGTATACGGTGTCGGTGAACCCCGGCACCGCCACCGCCTCGGGCCGGTTGCCGTTGGCCGCGAGCTGGTCGACGATGAACTGCGCGCCGGCGTTGGCGAGCTGCTGCGACGGATCCTCCATGACGAAGCGCATCCGCGTGACGATCGCGCGGCGGTCGTCGGCCGAGCGCACCATCGGGATCTCGCTCATCGTCGCGGTCGCGGCGTCGACCACCGGCGGCGTGCCGATGTCGCGGCGGAACGCGGGATAGCCTTCGTACATCAGCCGCGCCATCTCGACCGGCGCGCGCGAGCTGAACCAGATGCGGCGGAACTGCGCCTCGATCGCCGCCGCCCCCGCCGGCTCGGCGAGGTCGGCGAGCACCAGCGCCGGCGCGTGCGGCGCGATGTACAGCCGCTCGGGATCGAGCCGCTGGTCCGACGCGCGCCACAGCAGGTGGCACATCGTGTTGCTCTGCCACGTCACGCCCGCGGTCGGCCGCCCGGCGCGGCCGCTGACGAGCACCATCAGCCGCTCCCAGTCGATGTCCTGCGCGCGCGTCCAGCGGATGATGCGGTGGCCGGTATCGAGGAACACCAAAGCGAAGGTCGCCGCCATCATGTCGTTCATCGCCACCGGCGGCGCCTCCGGCCCGGTCGCGTCGAGGAAATTGTCGCGGACGAAGGCGAAGGTCAGGCGCGTCGGGTCGGCGAGGCCGCGTTCGAGGAAGTCGATCGTCGCCGCGCAGGCATAGTCGACCAGCGCGACGATCCGCGCCTCGAGCCCGCGCCACGCCTCGACCGCCACCGTGTCGCGCCAATAAGCCTCGGTGTTCGCCCGCCGCGTCCGCGTCGACTGGTCGATCAGCCGGCGCGCGTCGTCCTCCCACCCGGCGAAGCCGCGATCGCGCAGCGCGATGATATACGGCACCGCGACTCCGAGGTGCGACACCGCGGTGATCTCGACGAACCCGCGCGTCGACAGGCGGAAGCTCTCGACCAGCGGCGCCCGCCCGCCGCCGGGGAAGACGACGACGTCGCTGCCGGTGGTGACGAGCAGCGGGTCGTCCGCCGACGCCTGCCCGAGATGCGTGTTGAGGTGCGGCCCGATCGCGTCGGGCGTGGCGGTGTAGACGTCGTACAGCGCCTGGAACGCGGGATCGGGGACGTAGCTCATCGCGGCAGCGACAGGCGGTAGATCGCCATGTCCTGGCGGAAGCGGACGTCGGGCGTCAGGCTGCTCGCCACGGCGAGATAGCGTTCGCCGTCGACCTCGAATGCGGCGGCGTCGGTGCCGCCATAGGTCGGGAAGGTCTCGACCGCCTCGAACCCGCTGCCCGTCCAGCGGTGGATGTCGGAGACCAGATCGGTCTTCGGCGCCGCCGGCGTACCCTCGATGAAGCGGACGCGGACGAGGTAGAGCGCGGTCTCGGTGCGGATCAGCTCGAACTCGCGCCCGCCCGGCCCGCCGATCGTCTGGTGCTCGCCCCAAGCCGCGCCGTCCCAGCGGAACAGCGTCGACGCGCCGTCGATCGCGGCGAACGCCAGCCACGCCTCGCCGTCCGCCTCGAAGAAGGCGAAGGCGCGCCCGCCGTGCGCGGCGATCGTCTGGAAGGCCACGAAGCGCTCGCCGTCCCAGCGATGGACGAGGCTGTCGCTGGTGTGGTCGGCATAGGCGAGGTAGCGCGCGCCACCCAGCTCGAAATAGGCCCAGTTATAGCCCCAGCCGCCGTCGAGCGTCTGGAACGGCGCGAACCTGCTCCCGTCCCATTCGAGGATGAACGAGGTCCGCGGCCCCGTCGGCACCGCGTGCGGCAGCGTGACGCCCTGCGCCAGCGCGAGGAAGTCGCGCTCGTCGAACTGGAAATGATGCCACTGCTTGGCGGCGAAGGTCGGGATCGCCTGGAACGACTCCCAACAGTCGCCCGCGCGCCGCCAGATCGTCGAGGTGGCGTTGAGCTCGTACGGTCCGCTGCCGGTGCGTACGCTGGCGGTGGCGAGGAAGATGTCGTCGCCGATCGCGAAGACCAGCGCGTCCTCGCCGCCCGGCACCGGCAGCCGGCCGTGCTCGACGAAGTGTGCCGCGTCCCAGCGGTAGAGTATCGCGTCGATGTCGCTGTCGCCGCCGTTCATGCCGGGCGGTGTGCCGGCGGCGTCCCGCGCGAGTTGCGGCACCGCGAGGTATAGCACGCCGTCGAGCCGGAACGGCAGCGCCGTCCGCGCCCCCGAAGTCGGCAGGCGCTGGTGCAGCGTCAGCAGGCCCGCGGACCCTGGCTGGAAGGCGGCATCGTCTTGCATGTCGGGCTCCGGTCAGGGCAAAGCGGCTCGGCGCTTCTGGCGCAGCCGCCCGGCCGCGAACAACGCGACCGCGGCGACCGCAGCCGGCACCGCCGCCACCAGGAACAGCCGGTCGGCA
>CAXUEV010000292.1:0-2712 GCA_964250105.1 uncultured Sphingomonadaceae bacterium | reverse complement strand
TCCGCCGCGCCGAACAGGATGCCGCACGCCTCGTCGGGGGCGGCGGCGCGGGCGTGGTCGAGCATCGCCGCCAGCGCCGTGCTTGCAATCGCGAGCGTCATCCCGACATCGGCTAGGCGATGGGGGATGCAAAGTCGACCGTTACCGTGTGCGTCGCCCCCGACATGGCGGGCTGGCGCGTCGACCGCGCGCTCGCCGCGCTGATCCAGACGATGTCGCGCGAACGGCTGAAGGCGCTGCTCGGCGCCGGCGCGGTGACGACGGCCGATGGCAGCCTGCTGCGCGATCCGGCGCGCAAGGCCGCCGCCGGCGACGTGCTGACGGTGGCGATCCCGGCGGCGACGGTTCCCGACGCGGCGGCGCAGGACATCCCGCTGGCGATCGTCTTCGAGGACGACCACCTGCTCGTCGTCGACAAGCCCGCCGGGCTCGTCGTGCATCCGGCGGCGGGCAACCTCGACGGGACGATGGTCAACGCGCTGCTCCACCATTGCGCCGGCCGCCTGTCGGGCATCGGCGGCGTCGCCCGCCCCGGCATCGTCCACCGCATCGACAAGGACACGTCGGGGCTGCTCGTCGTCGCCAAGACCGATCCCGCGCACGAGGCGCTGTCGCGCCAGTTCGCCGCGCACAGCGTCGAGCGCCGCTACACCGCCGTCGTCGGCGGCCATCCCGCCCCCGCCGACGGCCGCATCGCCGGCGCGCTCGCCCGCTCGTCCGCCAACCGCCAGAAGATGGCGATCGTCGCTGACGACCGCGGCAAGCATGCCGTGACACATTATCGCACGGTCGCCGCGCTGGCCGGGGCGGCGACGGTCGAATGCCGGCTCGAGACGGGGCGGACGCACCAGATCCGCGTGCATATGGCGTCGATCGGTCATGCCCTGCTCGGCGATCCCGCCTACGGCCGCACGCCGACGCCGCTGCGGCCGGTTCTGGCGTCGCTCGGCTTCGCGCGGCAGGCGCTCCACGCGGCGACGCTGGGGTTCGTCCATCCGGTCACCCAAGAAAAACTTTGGTACCATTCGCCGCTGCCGCGCGATATAGTGGACTTAATCGGTCGTCTTTCAGCTATCGACGATCCGACATGAAGGAACCGTACATGGCCAAGGCCGCCACGACCCTCCCCGCCAAGACCTCGATCCCGACGATGGGCGGCGAGGCCGGGCTCAACCGCTATCTCGCCGAGATCCGCAAATTCCCCCTGCTCGCGCCCGAGCAGGAATATATGCTCGCCAAGCGCTGGGCCGAGCACCAGGACCCGGAAGCCGCGGCCAAGCTGGTCACTTCGCACCTGCGCCTCGTCGCCAAGATTGCGATGGGCTACCGCGGCTACGGCCTGCCGGTCGCCGAGCTGATCTCGGAGGGCAACATCGGCCTCATGCAGGGGGTCAAGAAATTCGACGCCGAACGCGGCTTCCGCCTCGCGACCTACGCGATGTGGTGGATCCGCGCCTCGATCCAGGAATATATCCTGCGCTCGTGGAGCCTCGTCAAGATCGGCACCACCGCCGCGCAGAAGAAGCTGTTCTTCAACCTCCGCCGGATGAAGGGCAAGATCAACGCGATGGAGGACGGCGACATGCGCCCCGACGACGTCGCCAAGATCGCGACGACGCTCGGCGTGACGCACGACGAGGTCATCTCGATGAACCGCCGCATGGCGATGGGCGGCGACACGTCCTTGAACGCTCCGTTGCGCGAGGAGGGCGAGGGCGAGTGGCAAGACTGGCTGACCGACACCGGCCCGATCCAGGACGAGATCGTCGCCGACGAGCAGGAGAAGGCGCAGCGCCACGACCTGCTGGTCGACGCGATGCGCGACCTCAACGACCGCGAGAAGCATATCCTGACGCAGCGCCGGCTGATCGACGACCCAGAGACGCTCGAGGAGCTTTCGCAGCAGTTCGGCATCAGCCGCGAGCGCGTCCGCCAGATCGAGGTGCGCGCGTTCGAAAAACTGCAGCGGGCGATGCGCGCGCTCGCCGGCGAGCGCCGGCTCCTACCTGAGCCGGCCTGACGCGCACGCGCCCCGGCCGCGACCCGCGGCCGGTCTTGGGGTCGTGCCGAAATAGTCCCGGGCTTGACCCGCGGGCGTGCCGGGCAATACTGCTCCCCGCCGCGCGTGGGGAGGTGCCGTGACACGCGTCCTGCTCATCGCCGCCAAGCTGCTGTTCGTGCTCGTCGCGCTGACCGCCGCCTGGGCCCTGCTCTACCGCTTCGTGCCGCCGCCGATCACCGTGCCGATGCTCCGCGACGCCGTCGCCGGCCGCCACGTCGACCGCGACTGGGTCGCGCTCGACGCCATCGCCCCCGCCATGCCGCGCGCCGTGATCGGTGCCGAGGACGCCAATTTCTGCGCCCACGACGGCTTCGACCTCGCCGCGATGGAACAGGCGCTGGCGCGCAACGCGACCTCGAAGGTCCTGCGCGGCGGCTCGACGATCTCGCAGCAGACCGCCAAGAACGCCTTTCTCTGGCCCGGCCGTTCCTATCTTCGCAAGGGGTTGGAGGCGTATTTTACCGTCCTGATCGAAACGTTCTGGGGCAAGCGCCGGATCATGGAGGTCTATCTGAACATCGCCGAACTCGGTGCCGGCATCTACGGCGTCGAGGCGGCGGCGCAGCATTACTTCCACGTCCCCGCGGCACGGCTGAGCCCGCGGCAGGCGGCGCGGCTGGCGGCGATCCTGCCGCAGCCGGTCAAGCGCG
>CAXUEV010000291.1:0-2726 GCA_964250105.1 uncultured Sphingomonadaceae bacterium | reverse complement strand
GCGCGTCACCGCCGCGATCCTGGCCGAGCCGCTGATCGAGGTGCGCCGCGAGCTCGTCGCCGCGCCGCCGCCCGAGTGGGACAGCGTCATCATCGCCACCGGGCCGCTGACCGCCGGGCCGCTCGCCGAATGGATCGCCGCGCGCACCGGCGAGGAGGCGCTGGCGTTCTTCGACGCGATCGCGCCGATCGTCCATTTCGACTCGATCGACATGGACGTCGCCTGGTTCCAGTCGCGCTGGGACAAGGGCGACACCCGCGACTATATCAATTGCCCGATGGACTGCGACCAGTATGTCGCCTTCGTCGCCGCCATGCTCGCCGGCGAAAAGACCGCGTTCAAGGAGTGGGAGGGGACGCCGTATTTCGACGGCTGCATGCCGATCGAGGTGATGGCGGAACGCGGGCCGAACACGCCGCGCTTCGGGCCGATGAAGCCGGTCGGGCTGACGAACCCGCGCACCGGGCGGCGGGCGTGGGCGGTGGTCCAGCTGCGGCAGGACAACGCGCTCGGCACGCTGTGGAACATCGTCGGCTTCCAGACCAAGCTGAAGCACGCCGAGCAGGTCCGCGTGTTCCGCACGATCCCCGGGCTCGAGCGCGCCGAGTTCGCCCGGCTCGGCGGGCTCCACCGCAACACCTTCATCAAGTCGCCGGTGCTGCTCGACGAGCGGCTGCGTCTGCGCACCGAGCCGCGGCTGCGCTTCGCCGGGCAGATCACCGGCTGCGAGGGCTATGTCGAGAGCGCCGCCGTCGGGCTGATCGCCGGCCGCCTCGCCGCCGCCGAGCGGACCGGGCAGGCGCTCGATCCGCCGCCGTCGACGACCGCGACCGGCGCGCTGCTCGGGCACATCACCGGCGGCGCCCGCGCCGACGGCTTCCAGCCGATGAACGTCAATTTCGGCCTGTTCCCGCCGCTCGACGAGCGCGTCCACAAGAGCGCGCGCAAACCGGCGATGGCCGCGCGCGCCAGGCACGACCTCGCCGCCTGGCTCGCCGCGGCGGGCTGAGCCGTGTCCGATCGACGACCGCCAATCGGGAACCCAAGCAGCCCCCGACCGTTGGCTTACCGACCCGAAACGAAGGACAGATCATGGCCACCAACGCCACCAGCTTCAACGACGACAGCTTCACCGCCGACCAGTCGATCGCCCCGACGCCGGCGCCCAACCTGGGCGTCGGCGCGAAGAACAACGAGCAGCTCGACACGAGCCTCCGCGGGGGCCAGCGCTCGAAAGTTGCCGAGGCGCTGCGTGCCGCGCTCGCCGACAGCTATGCCCTCTACGTCAAGACGCTGGGCGTCCACTGGAACGTTACCGGCGCCGGTTTCTACGGCATCCACACCCTGACCGACAAGCAGTACAACGACTTGCACACCGCCGCCGACACGATCGCCGAGCGCATCCGTGCGTTGGGCCATGTCGCGCCGGCAAGCTTCAGCGAGTTCCGCACACTGTCGCCGATCGACGTCGAGACGCCGCACTCGGGTACTGCGCAGATGCTGCTGGCGCTGATCGCCGACAATGAGACCGCCGCCAAGCGCCTGCTCGAGTTCAGCAATGTCGCCGCCGAGAATGACGACAAATATAGCGAGGATCTGCTGATCGCCCGGATCGGCGTCCACGAGGAGAATGCGTGGATGCTGCGGTCGAGCATCGCGTAACCGCCGCTGGACCTTCCGCCGCTACCGCTTCCGCCGGATGTCGAGCGCCTGCTGACGGCAATCCCGTCCGTGGGGCTCGCGTCCGGGTTTTCACATGCCTGGACCTATGCGCCGTATCTGAAGGGCTTGATCCGAGGCAGAGCCGAAGCGCTGGCTGACCTTGTCCGCGACGGTCCGGATGGCGCGTTCGCGGCGGCAATGGCGCGGTCTGAAGGTGATGCGCCGATCGATCTCCGTCTTCGTGCGGCCAAAGCCGATATCGCGCTCATCGTTGCGCTTGCCGATCTATCTGGCATCTGGCCGCTCGAACGCGTGACCGCTGCCCTCTCGGCCTTTGCCGACCTGGCGCTCGATGCGGCGGTGACGATGGCGCTTGCCGAACGCGGCGCGGCGAATGCCGGACTGGCGGTGATCGCCCTCGGCAAGCTCGGCAGCTGCGAGCTCAACTATTCGAGCGATGTCGACCTGATCCTGCTCTACGAGCCCGACCTGCTGCCGCGCCGTCCGCGCGAGGAGCCGGCCGAGGCGGCGGTGCGAATCGCGAAGCGCGCGGTCGCGCTGATCAACGACCGCGGGCCGACCGGCTATGTCTTCCGCGTCGACCTGCGGCTGCGGCCGTCGGCCGAGATCACGCCGATCGCGCTGCCGGTGGCGGCGGCCGAGCACTACTACCAGTCCGACGCCGAGACATGGGAACGCACCGCCTTCATCCGCGCGCGTGCGTGTGCCGGCGACATCGCGCTCGGCACGCGCTTCCTCGCCGCGATCCGGCCGTTCGTCTGGCGCCGCAGCCTCGACTATACTGCGATACACGACATCAAGGCGGTCAGCCTGCGCATCCGCGACCATTTTGCCGGCGGCCAGGCGATCGGCCCGAACTTCGACCTCAAGCGCGGGCGCGGCGGCATCCGCGAGATCGAGTTCTTCACCCAGATTCACCAGCTCGTCTGGGGCGGGCGCGAGCCGAGCCTGCAGGCGCCGGCGACACTCGACGCGCTCGCGGCGCTCGCCGCCGGCGGACGGATCGACGCCGCCGACGCGGCGCTGCTCGGTGACGGCTATCG
>CAXUEV010000290.1:0-2735 GCA_964250105.1 uncultured Sphingomonadaceae bacterium | reverse complement strand
GCGGGCGAGCCGACGCGGATGCCGCTGGTCTTGGTCGGCGGCAGCGGATCGAACGGCACGCCGTTCTTGTTGCAGGTGATGCCGGCGCGCTCGAGCGCCTCGTCGGCGTCCTTGCCGGTCAGTCCCTTCGGGCTGAGGTCGATCAGCGCCAGATGCGTGTCGGTGCCGCCGGCGACGACGGCGCAGCCGCGCTCGACGAGCTTCGCCGCGAGCACCTGCGCGTTGGTCACCACCGCGCGCGCATAATCGCGGAACTCGGGGCGCAGCGCCTCGCCGAAGGCGACCGCCTTGGCGGCGATGACGTGCATCAGCGGCCCGCCCTGGAGGCCGGGGAAGACCGCCGAGTTGAACTTCTTGCCGAGCGCCTCGTCGTTCGACAGGATCATGCCGCCGCGCGGACCGCGCAGCGTCTTGTGCGTCGTCGTCGTCACGACATGCGCGTGCGGCAGCGGGCTCGGGTGGACGCCGGCGGCGACCAGCCCGGCGAAATGCGCCATGTCGACGAGCAGATACGCCCCGACCGCGTCGGCGATCGCGCGGAAGCGGGCGAAGTCGATGACCCGCGGATAGGCCGAGCCGCCGGCGACGATTAGCTTCGGCCGATGCTCGGCGGCGAGCGCGGCGACCGCGTCATAGTCGATCCGGTGGTCGTCGCGGCGGACGCCGTACTGGACCGCGTCGAACCACTTGCCCGACATCGACGGCGCCGCGCCGTGCGTCAGGTGGCCGCCCGCGTCGAGCGACATGCCGAGGATCGTCTCGCCGGGCTTGACCAGCGCGAGCATGACGGCGCCGTTGGCCTGCGCCCCCGAATGCGGTTGGACATTGGCATAGGCGCAGCCGAACAGCTGCCGCGCGCGCTCGATCGCCAGCGTCTCGACGACGTCGGACGGCGCGCAGCCCTGGTAATAGCGCTTGCCCGGATAGCCTTCGGCATATTTGTTGGTGAAGACCGAGCCCTGCGCGTCGAGCACGGCGCGGCTGACGATGTTCTCCGACGCGATCAGCTCGATCTGGTTCTGCTGCCGGTCGAGCTCGGCGGCGATCGCGGCGGCGATCTCGCCGTCGACGCGGGCGCTGAAGAAATCGTCGTAACCGATCGGCTCGACGGCACGGGCGGTGCTCATTCGGCGGCTTCCTCGAAGGCGGGATGGCTGAGCTTGGTGACGCGGTCGGCATGGCGGCCGGCGGCGTAGCTGGTGGCGAGGAAGTTGCGCAGGCAATCGCGCGCGACCTCGACGCCGATGATGCGGCTGCCGAGCGCCAGGACGTTGGCGTCGTTGTGCTCGCGCGCCAGCCGCGCCATCAGCCCGCTGGTGCACAGCGCGGCGCGGATGCCGGGGTCGCGGTTGGCGGCCATCGTCATGCCGGTGCCGGTGCCGCAGACGAGCACCCCGCGCGTCGCCTGCCCGCTGGTGACCGCGCGCGACACGGCGAAGCCGAAATCGGGATAGTCGACCGACACCTCGCTGTTGGTGCCGAGGTCGAGGACGTCGTAGCCCATCTTGCCGAGGTCGGCGGCGAGCACCGCCTTAAGCGCATAGCCGGCATGATCGGCACCGATGGCAATGATCTCGCGCGGCATGGAATCGGCCTATGGTCGCAGGGGCGCTACCATATCTAGTACGCCGGACGGGCGAGGCCAAGCGATACTGTACTCGTCATCCCCGCGTTCGCGGGGATGACGGATTGAAGGATTGCGCTAACCGCCCGGCAGCAGCAGGCTGGCGTCGCCGTAGCTGTAGAAGCGGTAGCCGTCGGCGACGGCATGGGCATAGGCGGCTTTCATCCGGTCGGTGCCCATCAGCGCGGCGACGAGCATGAACAGCGTCGACTTGGGCAGGTGGAAGTTGGTCAGCAGCCCGTCGACGACGGCGAAGCGGAAGCCGGGGGTGATGAAGATGCTCGTGTCGCCGCTGAAGGCGCCGAGCCCGTCGGGAGTCCAGGCGCTCTCGAGCAGCCGCGCCGAGGTCGTGCCGACGGCGACGATGCGGCCGCCCGCGGCCTTGGCGGCGGCGATGCGCGCGGCGGTGGCGGCGTCGATCGTGCCCCATTCGGCGTGCATCGCGTGGTCGTCGGTATCGTCGGCCTTGACCGGCAGGAAGGTGCCGGCACCGACGTGGAGCGTCAGGGTTTCGCGAAGGATTCCAGCGGCGTCGAGCCGGTCGATCAGGTCTTGCGTGAAGTGGAGCCCGGCGGTCGGTGCAGCGACGGCGCCGGGCGTCGCCGCATAGACCGTCTGGTAATCGCTGTCGTCGCGGGCGTCGATCGCGCGCTTCGACGAGATGTACGGCGGCAGCGGCATCTGCCCGGCGGCGGCGAGCGCGGCCTCGATCGGCGCGGCGCT
This sequence comes from uncultured Sphingomonadaceae bacterium, assembly GCA_964250105.1. GTDB lineage: Bacteria > Pseudomonadota > Alphaproteobacteria > Sphingomonadales > Sphingomonadaceae > Polymorphobacter_B. The sequence goes on along the minus strand of CAXUEV010000290.1, from coordinate 388 downwards.
GTCGAAGCGCCAGCGGATGCTGCCGTCGTCGCCGCGCGCCTCGACCAGCCCTTCGAGCCCGGCGCCGAAGTCGATGCGGTCGCCGAGCCGCAGCCGCTTGGCGTTCTTGACGAAGCTCCACCAGCGGCGGTGGTCCTCGCGCTTGTGCAACGTCACGCGGATCTTCGCGCTGTGCTTGTGCCCCGACAGCTGCGCCGGGATGACGCGCGTGTCGTTGAACACGAGGCAGTCGCTCGGGCGGAGCAGCGTCGGCAGGTCGGCGACGCTGCGGTCGGCGAGCGCGTCGGGCGTGACCACCAGCAGCCGCGCCGCGTCGCGCGGCACGACCGGGCGCAGCGCGATGCTGTCCGGCGGCAGGTCGAAATCGAAAAGGTCTACGTTCATCGCG
>CAXUEV010000289.1:0-2742 GCA_964250105.1 uncultured Sphingomonadaceae bacterium | reverse complement strand
GCCGTCGATCGCCTGTCCGTGCACCAAGTCGTGATCCTCGGCGCCGGCTACGACACGCGCGCCGCTCGGCTGCCGCGCGCGGGCGTGCGGTTCTTCGAGGTCGATCACCCGGCGACGCAGGCGGAGAAGCGCCAGCGGCTGAGCGGGCTCGAGGGGTACCCCGTCGACGCCGCGACCTATGTCGGGCGGCGGCGCTGGGACCTCAGGTTCAAGAGCGGCGAGACGCTGGCGCTGCCCGAGAGCGGCGCCGCCGCGCGCGCCGCCCTGGCGAGGTTCGACGCGCTCGACCAGGCGTCGGGCCTGCTGGCGAAGGGCTATGCCCGCTTCGACATGCGCCTGCCCGGCCAGATGACGGTCCGCCTCGCCAATGCGGTGAAACCCCCGCCCAAGCTGGTCAGCCTGTGAACGCCCGCGGCGAGCGTACCGTAGCGGTTCTCGACGTCGGCACCTCGAAGGTCGCCGCGCTGATCGCCCTTGTCGGCAACGGCGACCCCCGCGTCATCGGCGTCGGCCAACGCCTCTGCCAAGGCGTCCGCCGCGGCCTCGTCGCCGACATGGAACGAACCGAAAACGCTATACGCGCCGCGGTCGACCAGGCCGAGCGCAACGCCGGCGTCCAGGCCGAGGCGGTCTATGTCAACATGTCCGCCGGCGGCCTGCGCAGCGAGGTCGAGGCGGTCGAGATCGACATCGGCGGCCACAAGATCTCGCCGACCGACATGGCCGCGCTGCTCGCCGCCGGACGCGCGCGCATCGATCCCGGCAGCCGCACCGTCCTCCACGCCCAGCCGGCGCTCTACACGATCGACGGGCTGACCGGCGTCGCCAGCCCGGTCGGCTTCCATGCCGACCGGCTCGGCATGGACATCCACGTCGTCACCGCCGATTCGCCGCCGATCCGCAACCTCGACCAGGTCGTCCGCAACGCGCATCTCGGCGTCCGCACGATCGTCGCCTCGCCGGTCGCGTCGAGCTATGCCGTGCTCGCCCGCGAGGAGCGCGAGCTCGGCGTCGCGCTGGTCGAGATCGGCGCCGGCGTCACCAACGTCGCGGTCCATGCCGGCGGCCAGCTCGTCGGCGTCGCGGCGATCGCGATGGGGGCGGGCGACATCACCAACGACATCGCTTCCGCCTTCGCCACGCGGCGGAGCCACGCCGAGCGGCTGAAGACGCTCCATGGCGCCGCGATCATGGCGCAGAAGGACAATCACGACCTGATCGAGGTGCCGCCGATCAGCGAGGACGATTTGGCCGAGCCGCTGCGCGTGCCCAAGGCGCAGATCGTCGCGGTCGTCCGCCACCGCCTCGACCTGCTGTTCGGCGAGGTCGCGCTGCGGCTGCCGGAGATGGGCTTCTCGGGGCCGCAGGCGCGCCAGGTGGTGCTGACCGGCGGCGGCGCCGAGATCAAGTCGATCGTCGACTTCGCGCAGGGGCTGCTCGGCAAGAACGTCCGCCTCGGCCGGCCGCGCGGGCTGACCGGGCTGCCCGACGCGCAGGCCGGCAGCGCCTTCGCGACGCTCGCGGGCCTTGCGCTGTTCGCCGCCGAGGACCTGCCCGACCTGTGGCATGCCGGCGTGCCGAAGGGGCCGGTCGGGCGCAACGGCAAGGGACCGGGTAAGTGGCAGTCGCTGGTCGAGAAACTCAAGTCGAGCATGTGAAGTCTTTGGACGTCGGCTACTCGCTGTAGTATGCACTCATCTTGTGGGAGACTGGATATGGTAGATTTCAAGCGTCCTGAACTGACCGAGCTCAAGCCGCGGATCGTCGTCATCGGCGTCGGCGGCGCCGGCGGCAACGCCGTCACCAACATGATCGTCAGCGGCCTGCAGGGGGTCGACTTCGTCGTCGCCAACACCGACGCGCAGTCGCTCGCGGTCAGCGAGGCCGAGACGCGCATCCAGCTCGGGCTCAAGATCACGCAAGGGCTCGGCGCCGGCTCGCGTCCCGAGATCGGGCGCGCCGCGGCCGAGGAGACGATCGACCAGCTCGAGGCCGCGCTCGACGGCTGCCACATGTGCTTCATCACCGCCGGCATGGGCGGCGGCACCGGCACCGGCGCCGCGCCGGTCGTCGCCCGCGCCGCGCGCGAGAAGGGCATCTTGACGGTCGGCGTCGTCACCAAGCCGTTCGCCTTCGAAGGGCTGCGGCGGATGCGCTCGGCCGAGGAAGGCATCGTCGAGCTGCAGAAGCACGTCGACACGCTGATCATCATCCCCAACCAGAACCTGTTCCTCATCGCCAACGCCAACACGACCTTCAAGGACGCCTTCGGCATGGCCGACCAGGTGCTCCACCAGGGCGTCCGCGGCATCACCGACCTGATGATCATGCCCGGGCTGATCAACCTCGACTTCGCCGACATCCGCACCGTCATGTCGGAGATGGGCAAGGCGATGATGGGCACCGGCGAGGCGAGCGGCGAGAACCGCGCGATCGAGGCGGCGGAGAAGGCGATCGCCAACCCGCTGCTCGACGAGGTGTCGATGCGCGGTGCCAAGGGCGTCATCATCAACATCACCGGCGGCGACGACCTGCGCCTGATGGAGGTCGACGAGGCGGCGACGCACATCCGCGAGATGGTCGATCCCGAGGCCAACATCATCGTCGGCTCGGCGTTCAACCCCGACCTCAACGGCATGATGCGCGTTTCTGTGGTCGCGACCGGCATCGACGTCGTCGCCCGCACCCCGAGCGTGCCGGTGTCGCGCCCGACCATGTTCAGCCGCAACAACGGCAGCTTCG
>CAXUEV010000288.1:0-2752 GCA_964250105.1 uncultured Sphingomonadaceae bacterium | reverse complement strand
CCGTCAGCGGCCGTGCCGAGGCCGCCGTCGATGCCCATGCCGCCAATGTCGATCCGACCGAGCGCTACCTGTTCCCCAGCGGCGCAGCGCATTTGTCCCGCGTCCGCCTGTTTCAGTTGCTCAGGGGTCTCGCGGCCGACGCCGGCATCCCGCCCGCGCGGATCAGCCCGCACGTCCTGCGCCACGCCTTCGCCACCCACCTGCTCGACGGCGGCGCCGACCTGCGCACGCTGCAGACGCTGCTCGGCCATGCCGATATCGCGACGACGCAGATCTACACGCACGTCCAGACGCGGGCGCTGGTCGAACTGGTCAACACGCGGCACCCGCTCGCCGACGAGGCGTGATCAGGGCGTCCGGGCGGGGACGAACGGCGCCAGCGCCAGCCACAGCCAGCCGAGCAGCATCGCCGAGCCGCCGATCGGCGTGACCGCGCCGAACCAGCGCGGCGCGCCGAGCGCGAGCCCGTCGAGCGTCGCGGCGAAGACGAGGCTGCCCAGGAGCAGCGCCCAGGCGCCGCCGCGCACCGCCGGCGTGTCGCGCCAGCCGAGCAGCGCGAACACCGCGACCGCGTGCGGCAGCTGGAACTGGACCCCGGTCTGGAGCCATGCCTTCGCCTGCGGATCGGCGACGCCGTGGACCGCCGCTGCCCCGACCGCGATCGCCAGCACCGCGCTCAGCGCAGCGAGCGACGGGAGATAATTTACCTGCATGACCGCTCCCAAGGTGCAGCGCGCGTCTTAGCGGAGCGGCCGGGGGGATGGCCAGCCGTCGACGAGCGATCCTCCCCGCTCGCGGGGAGGATTTACTGGAAGGGGATTTCGCCCAAGGCGTCGGGGACGAAGACGGTGCCGGGGCGGAACAGCTTGTCGGCGCCCGACAATTGGTCGCCGCTGGCGAGCTGTTCCTCGAGGCGCTCGTCGTCGCGGCGGCGGAACTCGGCCTCGATCGCGGCGATCGTCGCGGGATCGGTGCCGAGCGCCTCGAGCGCGGCGCGGCCGAGCGCGATCGAGCCGTCGAACACCTCGCGCAGGGCGACGTCGACATTGGCCTTGCGCAGCGCCAGCAGGTGGATCCGGTCATAGGCGCGGGCGACGATGCGCAGGTCGGGGAAGGCCTCGCGGATCGGCGCCAGCGTCTCCTCGGGCGGCCATGCGCCGTCGGCGGCGAACACCAGCAGCTGCGCGCTGCCCGCCCCGGCGGCGCGTAATATGTCGACCCGCCGGCCGTCGCCGAAATAGACGCGGCTGCCGAACACCCGGCTGAAGTCGACGAGCTCGGTGTCGCGGTCGATGGCGACGACGTCGACGCCGCGCGCCATCAGCATCTGCGCGACGCCCTGGCCGAAGCGGCCGGCACCGACGAGCACGACGCGCGCGGCGGCGTCGGTCGGCACCGCCGCCTCGGGGCCTTCGAGGTCGGTGCGCACCGCGGGGCGCGGGTTGAACTTGGCGGCGAAGCGCGCGGCGAACGGGGTCGCGACCATCGACAGCGTCACCACCGCGCCGAACAGATTGGCGGCGGCGGCATCGATCAGCTGCCCGCGCTCGGCCTGGGCGAACAGGACGAAGCCGAACTCGCCACCCTGCGCCAGCAGCAGCCCCATCTGCAGCGCGCGCAGCGGCGGCGTGCCGAACAGCCGGGCGAGGACGCCGATGATCAGCGTCTTGGTCGCCATCACCGCGACCACCAGCAGCGCGACCATGCCGAGCTGGTCGCGCAGGCTGCCGAGGTCGAGCGTCATCCCGACCGAGACGAAAAACAGGCCGAGGAGCAGCCCGCGGAACGGCTCGATATCGGCCTCGAGCGCGTGGCGGTACGGCGATTCGGCGAGCATGACGCCGGCGACGAACGCGCCGAGCGCCATCGACAGGCCGAGGCTCTGCATCAGCAGCGCCGCGCCGAGCACGGTCAGCAGCGCCGCCGCGGCGAACGCCTCGCGCGCGCCGAGGCGGCCGATCAGCTTGAACAGCGGGTTCATCGCGAAGCGGCCGACGACGACCAGCCCGGCGATGGCGACGACGGTCAGCCCCGCCTGTTCGAGCCCCGGCCGCGCCGTCGGATCGGGCACGCGCGACAGCGCGGCGACGACGGTCAGCAGCGGCACGATCGAGAGGTCCTGGAACAGCAGCATGGCGAAGCTGCGCTCGCCGAAGGGCGTGTTGGTGATGTCGCGCTCGGCGAGCAGCTGCATGACGAGCGCGGTCGACGACAGGCCGAGCGGCAGGCCGACGACGAGCGCCGCCTGCCACGACAGCCCGGTCAGCAGCAGCAGCACGCCGGTCAGCGCCAGCCCGCACAGCACGACCTGCAGCGCGCCGAGGCCGAAGATGTCGCGCCGCATCGACCACAGCCGCGACGGCTTCAGTTCGAGGCCGATGACGAACAGCAGCATGACGATGCCGAATTCGGCGATATGGCCGATGCCCTCGGTATTGCCGACGAGGCCGAGCAGCGACGGCCCGATGGCGATGCCGCCGGCGAGATAGCCGAGCACCGCGCCGAGCTTCAGCCGCGAGAACAGCGGCACCAGGACGACCACCGCGGCGAGATAGGCGACCGCGTCGCGGAGCGGATCGCCGGCTTCGGTCACGCCGCGCGGCTGGTCCCGGCGTCGCGTCAGTGTGCGGTCGCAGCGGCTGCAGATGGATACGGCGTGCCGTCGCTGCGTCGTCCAGTGCCGCGACCGGCAGCGCCAGCTCCTGCATGACCTCCAGAGTCTGCTGCAGCCGGCGGCGACCCCCGGGTGTGC
>CAXUEV010000287.1:0-2756 GCA_964250105.1 uncultured Sphingomonadaceae bacterium | reverse complement strand
TTTGCGCGCCGGTGCCGACCTCAGCGACCTCGCCGACGCCGCCGTCGGCGTCCTCGCGCGCGGCGTCATGGCCGGGTTCGCCGAGGTCCACGGTCGTGTCCCCGGCGGCCGCCTCGTCGTCCTCGGGCTCGGCCGCTACGGCGGACGGGCGCTGACCCACGCCTCCGACCTCGACCTCGTCTATCTGTTCACCGGCAGCCACGAAGCGGTGTCGGACGGAGCCAAGCCGCTGGCGGCGACGATCTGGTTCCAGCGCGTCGCCGCGCGGCTGACCGCGGCGCTGTCGGTGCCGACCGCCGCGGGGGCGCTCTACGAGGTCGACACGCGGCTGCGGCCGTCGGGGGCCAAGGGGCTGCTGGCGGTGACGATCGACAGCTTCGCCCGCTACCAGGCGAGCGAGGCCGAGACGTGGGAGCATATGGCGCTGACGCGGGCGCGGGTGGTCGACGCCGGCGCCGCCGACCGCGCCGCGGTCGACGGCGTCATCGCCGGCATCCTCAACCGGTCGCGCGATCCGTCGGCGCTGCGGCACGACGTGCTGGCGATGCGCCGCGACATCGCCGCCGCCAAGCCTGGTGGCGGGGCGTGGGACGTCAAGCTCGGTGCCGGCGGCCTCGTCGACCTCGAGTTCATCGTCCAGTACCTCCAGCTGCGCCACCGCACCGTGCTGACCCCCGACCTGCGCGCTGCGTGCACCGCGCTCGCCGACGCCGGCCTCGTGTCGCGCGACCTTGCGGCGGCGCACGACCGGATGATGCGCGTGCTGGCGGTGCTGCGGCTGGCCGGTCCGGCGACCGGCAGGTTCGCGCCGGCGGTCGAGCGGCTGGTGGCACAGGCGACCGGCGACCGCGACTTCGCGGCGGCGCAAGCCGCCTTGGGGCTGGCCAAGCGCCACGTGCGTGAGGCATGGAGCAGCGTGTTCGACAGCTGACGGGACGAGTCATGGAAATCGGCGATACGGCACCCGCGTTCGACCTGCCGACCGACGGCGGCGGCAACGTCACGTCGAGCGCGCTCCGCGGTCGTAAGGTCGTGCTCTACTTTTATCCAAAGGACGACACGCCGGGCTGCACCACCGAGGCGATCGCCTTCACCGCGCTGAAGGACCGCTTCGCCGCCGCCGACACGGTCGTCATCGGCGTGTCGAAGGACAGTATCGCCGCGCACGCCAAGTTCCGCACCAAGCACAAGCTGGATGTCGAGCTCGCTGCCGATCCCGAGGGCACGACCGTCGAAGCTTACGGCGCCTGGGTCGAGAAGAGCATGTACGGCCGCAAGTACATGGGGATCGACCGGGCGACGTTCCTGATCGACCGCGACGGCAAGATCGCCGCGCTATGGCGCAAGGTCAAGGTCCCCGGCCATGCCGAGGCCGTCCTCAAGGCCGCGGCCGACCTCGGTTAGGCGACCGTGTCCGCCATCGTCGCCCGGCGCGCGCCGAGCGGCTTGTCGCCGCCGACGGTCGTGTCGCGCGCGGTCTGATGCTCGAGCTCGGCGTTGAGCTCGGCGCCGAGCAGGAGGACATAGGACGAGAGGTACAGCCACATCAGCAGCACGACGACCGCGCCGAGCGCGCCGTAGGTCGCGTTGTAGTTGCCGAAATGCGCGGCATAGAAGCCGAAGCCGATCGTCATCGCCACCCAGCCGACGGTGGCGACGATCGACCCCGGGGTCAGCCAGCGCCACTGGGCATGGCTGCGGTTCGGCGCATAGCGGTAGAGCGCGGCGACAGCAGCGCTCGCCAGCAGCAGGGTGACGACCCAGCTCAGATATTTGACGCCCTCCGCCACCTCCGGCGACAATCGGGTCGCAAGATCCTCGACGAAGCCCGTCACCGAGCCGGCGAGGAGCGCGGCGATCGCGACGGCGACCGCGCCGACGGTGATGCCGGCGTTGACCAGCGTCGACTTGACGATGCCGCGCGTCTCCTTCTCCTCATAGGCGACGTTCAGGGCGATGACGATCGCGCCCGCCCCCTTCATCGCGCCGTACAGCGCGAGCAGCAGCGCGAGGAGGAGGCCGAAGCCCTTCTTGCCCGACTCGGTCTCGACCGTTGCCGCCAATTGCTCGTCGATCAGCTTGGCGGCGTCGGTCGGCACCATCGACATGATCGCGCGCATGTGCCCGGCGATGTCGGCGGGGTCGACGAACAGGCCGTAGGCGAGCACCAGCGCGCCGAGCAGCGGCACCAGCGCGAGAAAGCCGTAGAACGCGACACCGGCGGCGACGAGCCCGAGATTGTCGGCGGCGGCTTCGGCATAGGTGCGCTTGACGATCGCCCACCAGCCGCGCCCGGGGATGTCGAGCGGGCTCGTCGCCTCGCGGCCATGGTCGTCGCTGGTCATTGCCGCCCCCGATCTGCGCTGTCGGAGCGATAAACGATCCGGGGCCTATTTGATCCCGCCCTCGGTGAAGTCGACGCGGATGCTGACCCAGGCGCCGACCTCGACATGGCCGCCGATCCGCGGCGGGCGGACGCGGAACTGCCATGCCGCCTGCCGCAGGGCGCGCGACAGCCCCGAGCCGGGTGGCGACTCGCCGAGCTCGCGACAGTCGTCGACGCGGTACTGCTCGATCGTCCGGCAGGCGATCATCCCCCAGCTGTCGCGCGGCGCGCCGGTCCTGGGCAGGTAATAGGCGAGTTCGGCATGCGTCGGCTCCCTGTACCATTCGGCCTGATAGAGGCGCTCGCCGTTGGGCCCGCCGCCGGGTTCCGACGCCGCGCCGCTGTCGGGGCCGGCGCCGGTGCCGTCGGC
>CAXUEV010000286.1:0-2756 GCA_964250105.1 uncultured Sphingomonadaceae bacterium | reverse complement strand
GCGATCGACCGCGCGCGCAACGAGCACGCGATCGCCGTGCTGGTCGGCAAGGCACCCGCCGATCTCACCATCCCGGTCGCCACCGCCGAAACCGCCGCGCCGGCGATCCCCGCGGGCGTGCCATCGACGTTGCTCGAACGCCGGCCCGACATCGCCGCCGCCGAGCGCCGCGTCGCCGCCGCCAATGCCGGCATCGGCATCGCCGTCGCCGCCTTCTACCCGAACATCACGCTGAGCGGTTCGGTCGGCGAGTCGTCGCGGTCGCTCGGCAGCCTGTTCGACGCGGGCTCGTTCCTGTGGTCGCTCGGCGCATCGCTGGTGCAGACGGTGTTCGACGCCGGCGCCACCAGCGCGCGCGTCGCCCAGGCGCGCGCCGCGTGGGAGCAGACCGTCGCCGAATACCGCCAGACGGTGCTCGCCGCACTGCAGGACGTCGACGACCAGCTGATCGGCGCGCGCCAGTACGCCGCCGCCTACGAACTGCGCCGCGAGGCGTCGGCCGCCGCCGACCTGACCGAGCAGCTGACGCTCAACCAGTATCTCGCCGGCGAGGTCGCCTTCACCGATGTCGTCACGGTCCAGACGACCGCGCTCAACGCGCGACGGACGCTGGTTAACGCCCAGGCGAGCCGGCAGGCGACCGCGGTGGCGCTGATCCAGTCGCTCGGCGGCAGCTGGACGACGACCTACCGCACCGCGCCGCCGCGCTGAGTCAGACCGTCGCCACCGGCGTCGCCGGCGACCCGACCGCGCCCGGCAGGCGCAGCGGCGGCGCCGTCAGCAGGAAGGCGTGGCGCTCCGCCTGCCGCAGGTAACGCGCGAGATCGCCCAGCCACCAGAGCTCGCCGAGATGGATGCCGAGCCTGAACAGGCACAGGTCGTGGAGCGGCAGGACCCCGCGTGCAGGGTCGGGCTCGACGCCGAGGACGAAGGTCTCGATCGCCTGGTTGTCGGAGATGATCGCGGCGACGCCGCTCGTGTCGATCCAGTCGAGCAGCTTCGTGTCGGCGCCCTGCAACGCCGCGCCCGTCTGGTGCAGCATGGCGTGGTCGGCGCGGCCGCCGAGCGCCATGATCGCGTCGCCGTAGCCGGTGTAGAGCAGCAGGAAGTCGCCGCGGCGGACCTCGACGCCCTGCTCGTCGATCGCCCGCATCAGCTCGGCATGGCCGACCAGCGTCCGTCCGGTGCCATAGGCGCGGACCAGATCGACCAGCACGCCGCGGCCCTGCACGCCGGTGACGGCGAGATGCTCGATCCCCAGCCGGTGCGCGCACGGCGGCCGGTCGCCGTCGGGGCCGGCGATGTCGCCGCCGGCGCGGTAGCCGTTGTAATAGACCGGCTGCGGCGTGCCGCTGCCGTCGATGTCGAACATCCGGCCCCAATGCGCCAGCGCGTCCCACTGCGTCGAGTATTGCAGCGACATCGTCACGCCATCGTCGGAGGTGATGTCGGTGGCGTTGAGCGGCATGTTGTAGCTGATGCGCCCGCGCGAGCGGGTGGCGAACAGCCGCGGCGCGTGCCGGCTCGCGTCCGCCGGCTCGCCGCCGGGATAATCGAGCGGCAGGCTGAGCGCGAACACCTTGCCCTCCCTGACCTCGCGCAGCGCCGCCAGCCGGACCTCCGGCGTGATGAGGTTCATGCGGCCGACCTGGTCGTCGGGTCCGAAGTCGCCCCAGTTCGAGCTCTCGGGCCGCCGCGTCCAGCGGCCTCCGCTTCCTGCCGGACCGCTCAATGGAAGCACCTCCCGCCGTCGACCGCGAGCAGCACCCCGGTGACGAACGACGAGTCGTCGCCGGTCAGGAACAGGATCGCGCGCGCGATCTCGACGGGCTCGGCGATCCGCTTGAGGGCATAGGCCTTGAGCGCGGGCGCGTCGGCGCGGTCGCCCGTCCAGCCGGCGAACATCGGTGCCAGCATCGGCGTGTCCGTCACGCCCGGACAGATGGCGTTGGCGCGGATCGTCGGCGCGACCTCGAACGCCAGCGACTTGGTGAAGGCGATCAGACCGCCCTTGGTCGCGCCGTACGGCGTCGCGTTGGCGACGCTGGGCAGCACGCCCTGGCCCGAGGCGATGTTGACGATCGTGCCGCGGCCGGCGGCGCGCATGTGCGGGACCGCCGCGCCCGACAGCAGGAACGGCGCGGTCAGGTTGACCGCGATCACCCGGTTGAGCGTGGCGATGTCGATCGTCTCGACGGGTCCGCCGGTGCTGACTCCGGCGCAATTGACCAGTCCGTCGAGCGCGCCCATCGCCGCCGCGGCGCGATCGACCGCGGGCGCCAGCGCCGCGCTGTCGGCGACGTCGAGCGGCAGCGCCACCGCCCCGAGCGCCGCCGCGACCTCGGCCAGCCGCTCCGCATCGCGGTCGATCAGCGCGAGCCGGGCGCCCTCCCGATGGAACAGCTCGGCGGTCGCGCGGCCGATCCCCGACGCGGCGCCGGTGACGATGACATGGCGTCCGGTCAGCCGGGTGGCTTCGCCCATCCTAAGCCAGCTCCGCCAGCACCGCGTTGACCAGCGGGCGGCCGGCCGGCGTCAGGCGCAGGCCGTCGCCATCCGACGCGACGAAACCCAGGTCGACGAGCCGCGCCAGCCGGACGGCGTCGACGCTCTGCCCGAGCGTGCGGCCGGTGCGTGCGGCGAAGGTCGCGGCGTCGATCCCGGCGGCGAGACGCAGGCCCATCAGCAGCGCCTCGGTGGCGCGGATGTCGGGCGCAAGGTCGCTCGTCGCGCCGATGCCGTGGCCGTGCGCGGCG
>CAXUEV010000285.1:0-2757 GCA_964250105.1 uncultured Sphingomonadaceae bacterium | reverse complement strand
GGCCGCGCGACCGGCTGGCGGCGGCGGGCGTCATGGCGCGGCTGCGCCTGTGGCGCTTCGCCCTCGCCCACCGGCTGCTGCGCGGCTGAGCCTATTTGCGGCCCCTGATCGCGCGGAGCAGCGCCGGCGGCACCCAGTCGTTGATCGCGTGGCGCCGCGCGACCTCGCGGTCGGGCACGTCGGGGGTGCCGGGGCGCGGCTTGAACACCGTCGTCCGCACCGGCACGCCCTCGAGCCCGGCCTCGGGCGCGGTATAATAATAGAGCGCGATCGACCGCCGCGACCGCTCGGGCGGGCAGGTGACGGCGTCGGGGACGCCGTGGAAACTGTCGAGATCGGTGTTGAAGACGACCGCGCGCCCGAGCACCGGCGCGATCTTCTGCAGCGGCTGCGCCATGTCCTTCGACCAGAGTTCGAGCTCGCCGCGATAGTCGGGCGGCCAGTCGTCGTTCAGGTACAGCAGCAGGTTGATCCGCCGCAGCAGGTTCATGCCCTTGTGGATGTTGAAGTCGGCATGGACGCCGAGATGCCCGCCGCGCTTGGTCTCGTGGAGGCCGGCGCCGATATAATAGGGGTCGGCGATCAGCTTCTTGATGCCGGTCAGCGCCTCGATGAAGCGGACCATCGGCTCGGCGTTCATCTCGGCGAGGAAGCTGCGCAGCGCCGGCGTCCGCAGCTCGTGCGGCTGCCACTCGTACTTGAGCCGCTCCTGCGAGCGGTCGTAATATTTGCGGTCGGTCGTCGTCTCGGGCCATTCGGCGGCGAGCTGGCGCAGCACGTCGGTGTCGATGAAATCGTCGATGACGATATGCGGATACGGCTGCGCGGCGACGTAGCGATCGTGCAGCGCGGTGCCGGCGGCGATGCACTGCGCCTTGTCGAGCGCGACGACATCGCCCGACAGGCGGGAGGTCTCAAGGACAGGCACGGGTCACCTCGTCTTCTGTCGTATCGCTATCGCAGCATCGCCACATGCCGACAAGGTCAACGCAGCGTGCCGAACAGGTCGCGCAGGACATGGCGATACGCCTCGAGCCGCGCGTCGACCTGCGTCAGCCCGTGCGCGATCTCGGCCTTGAGCGTCTCGCGCTTGCCCAGCGCGTCGAGCACGAACGCCGCCGCCGCCTTGGTTTCCATGCCGGTGTACGGCACCAGCCGGTCGTAGCCGAGCGAGCCGAACAGCCCCTCGAACTTGCGGCTGTACGAGATCGGCACGACCGGCACGCCGCTCGAGAAGGCGGCGATGCACGCGTGCATCCGCGCCGCAACGAGCGCGTCGAGCCCGGCGATATGGCTTTTCGCGGCCGACGGCGAGGCGAAGTCGGGCACCCGGACGAGCGTCGGGTAGCGCGCCGCGAGCATGTCGGCGACCCCGCCGTCGTCCTCGTTCGTGCCCTTGTAGCCGTTGACGTGGCAGATCAGCTCGACGTCGGCGTCGCCGCCTGCGAGCAGCGCCTCGATCACCGCAGTCGTCAGCGCCTGGTAGTCGTAGCCGAGGTCGAACTCGCCCTTGCCGGTATGGCCGCCGTGCCACAGCAGCCCCGAGACGTTGACGCCGATCCGCGGCCGCCCGGCGCGCGGCGGCGGCGGCGTCCACGGCAGGGCGAAGGCGACATCGACGCTGTAGACCGGCTCGATCCCAGGCGTCAGCGCACGGACCGCGTCGGCCGATTTCCGGTCGCGGACGACGACCGCGCGGGCGCGGCGCATCGTCCACCGCGCCGCGCCGCCGAGCGCGCGCTTGGCCCGCGTGCCGCCCGCGAACGGCCCGATCGTCTGCGGCGAGAACACCAGCGGCACGCCGCGCGCGATCGTCAGCAGCTTCGAGCCGACGATCCACGCCAGCCGCTTGGCCGGATAGATGTCGGTGAAGCTGTCGCCGCCGCCGATGTCGAGGACGCAGTCGAACCCGCCGATCGCCGCGAGGAAGCCGGGTGCAGCTTTCGTCCCGAGCCCGGTGAAGGCGACGTCGGCGTCGGCGATGTACGACGCGCGCGAATCGACGAAGCCGAAGATGGTGAAGCGCGCGCTCAGCCCGAGTTCGGCGAGGACGCCGCGGACGATGGCAATGTTGCCGACGGTCAGCGCGCCGACGCCGAGATTGCCCGACCGGTCGGAATGCCATAGCAGGCCGATGGCGAGCGGCGCGGTCATGCGGGACCGGTCATGTCGGTTGCACGGCCGGGACGACGCTGATATTGCAGTGCAGCGAAAAGCATGACCGCTGGTTACCAGCTTGGCGGTCACAGACAAGAGTATCGTCGATGGATCGTTCGGAAATAATCGACAAGATCGCCGATGTCATGGTCGACGTGTTCGATGTCGACGCCGACGACGTTTCCGAAACCACGTCGGCTGCCGATATCGACGAGTGGGACAGCCTCAGCCATATCCGCTTCGTGATTACGCTCGAGCGGCTGTTCAAGATCAAGTTCCTCAACGAGGAGATCGCCGACCTCAAGAACGTCGGCGATCTCGCACGCGTCATTCAGGCGAAACTGGCGGCGTGACATGCCCGGTCGGCGGTCGACGGTAACCCACCATGCTGGCTGAACTCGACTGGCTGCAGTCGCCGCCGGCCGAATTCCGCGCAGCATTGAAGACGCTGCGCGCCGACATCGCCGCCGGACATACGGTCGATATCGAGGAGCGGCTGCACGCGCTGGCGTCGTCGCGGCTCGACATCAACCAGCTCGAGCGGCTCGCCGCCGCGCTCGCCGACCATGTCGCGACCGCGCCGCCGCCGGGGCCGCTGGC
>CAXUEV010000284.1:0-2766 GCA_964250105.1 uncultured Sphingomonadaceae bacterium | reverse complement strand
GCTGGCGGCGCTCCAGCCGCTGCCGGCCGCCGTCGCGCCCGCCGTCGTCGTGCCGGTGCCGGTCCCGGCGGCGGTTCCCGGCGATACGGTCTTCGTCCAGGTCGCGGCGCTGTCGGACCGGGGCCGCGCGGCGTGGCTCGAAGCCTATCTGAAGCCGTTCGGCGCGACCGTCGTCACGTCGACCTCGGCCGGGCTGTGGCGCGTCCGCCTCGGCCCGTTCGCGACGCGCGAAAGCGCGCTGGCCGTACTGGCGCAGGTCCAGTCGGCGGGCTACACCGACGCGCGCATCGTCGCCGCCGCGCCCGGCGGCTGACCCTCTGGAGTTGCCGTGCCCATGCGTCGCCTCGTCGTTGCCCTGCTCGCCGCCGCCGTTTCCGCCAGCGCCCTGGCGCAGACGATGCCGACCTTCGTCACGCCCGCGCCGTTCGCCTATATGAAGGACCTGTCGAACAACATGGTCCTGTTCGACAAGTCGTCGGACGAGCCGATGCCGCCGGCGTCGATGGGCAAGATGATGACGGTCTATGTCGCGTTCGACATGATCAAGCGCGGCGAGGCGAAGCTCGACCAGAAGATCACCGTCCGCCCCGAGACGTGGACCAAGTGGCATTCGCAGGGGTCGACGATGTTCCTGTCGGTCAACGAGCAGGTCAGCGTCGAGAACCTGCTCCACGGCATCGTCACCCTGTCGGGCAACGACGCGTGCGTCACGCTCGGCGAAGGGCTGGCGGGGACCGAGGAGCAATATGTCGCGCTGATGAACCGCGCCGCGACGAAGATGGGCCTCAAGGGCTCTCACTTCGCCAACACCAATGGCTGGCCCGATCCGAACGAGATGGTGACGCCGCGCGACCTGGCGATCATCGCCGAGCGCACGATCAAGGACTTCCCCGACCTCTATCGCCGCTTCTACGGCACGCGCTCGTTCACCTGGGGCAAGACGCTCGGCAAGGGCGACGACATCACCCAGGCCAACCGCAACCCGCTGCTCGGCCGCGTCGCCGGGGCGGACGGGCTCAAGACCGGGCATACCGAGGACGCCGGCTACGGCTTCACCGGCTCGGCGGTGCAGGACGGCCGGCGGCTGGTCATGGTCATCGCCGGGCTGACCTCGTTCAACGAGCGCATCGCCCAGTCGGTCGCCTTCATGGAATGGGGCTTCCGCGCGTGGACGCAGGTGCCGGTGGTCAAGGCCGGGCAGGTGATCGACCGCGCCGAGGTGTGGATGGGTGCCGCCCCCGACGTCGGCCTGACCGGCGCGAGCGACCTCAAGGTGACGGTGCCGCGCGGCTACGGCGCCGAGCGCAAGGTCAGCGTCGTCTACGACGGGCCGATCAAGGCGCCGATCGCCAAGGGGCAGAAGATCGCCGAGCTCGTCGTCACGACGCCGGGCCTGCCGACCGCGCGGTTGCCATTGGTTGCTGCCGAAGCGGTCGCCGAGGCGGGGCCGTTCGGCCGCGTCGCCGGTGCCTTCCGCCACCTCGTCCTGGGCAGATGACGCCGCGCTTCATCACCCTCGAAGGCGGCGAGGGGGCAGGCAAGACGACGCAGCTCTCCCTTTTGCAACAGGCGCTTGGCGAACGCGGCTGCGACGTCGTGGCGACGCGCGAGCCCGGCGGCACGCCGGGCGCGGAGGCGATCCGGGCGCTGTTCGTCGCCGGCGACCCCGACCGCTGGGACGGCCTGACCGAGGTGCTGCTGGTCAATGCCGCCCGCGCCGACCATGTCGCCCGGCTGATCCGGCCGGCGCTCGCCCGCGGCGCGTGGGTGATCTGCGACCGCTATGTCGATTCGACGCTGGCCTATCAGGGCGCGGGCAAGGGGATCGCGCGGTCGCTGCTGATCGAGCAGCACCGCGTCGCGACGGGGAACCTCTGGCCCGACCTGACGCTCGTGCTCGACGTGCCGGTCGAGCTCGGCACGGCTCGTGCCGCTGCGCGGCCCGACGGCGCCAACCGCTTCGAGGCGTACGACGCCGGTTTCCATACGCGGGTGGCGGCATCGTTCCGCAGCCTCGCCGCCGACGACCCGGCGCGTGTCCGGCTGATCGACGCCGCCGCCGAGCCGGCGGCGGTGGCGGCGGCGATCTGGTCCGAAGTGCAGCCGCTGCTGGACGCGCGATGCTGATCGGCCACGGCGAGCAGGGCAGGGCGCTCCGCCTGGCGTTCACCTCCGCGCGGATGCACCACGCCTGGCTGTTCGTCGGGCCGCCCGGGATCGGCAAGGCGACCTTTGCCGCCGAGGCCGCCAAGTGGCTTCTGACGCGCGCGGCGGCGCCCGACGGAGTCGACGGCGACAGCCTCGACGTCGATCCCGAGCATGCCACCGCCCGGCTGATCGCGGCGGGCAGCCACCTCGACCTGCGCCGGCTCGAACGGACGACCGACACCGCCGGCAAGCTGCGCGCCAACATCCGCGTCGACGAGGTCCGTGCGCTGCAGCCGCTGTTCCGCGCGACCCCGGCGCTGTCGGCGTGGCGGGTCGTCGTCGTCGACGCGGTCGACGACATGAACCGCGCCGCCGCCAACGCCTTTCTCAAGAACCTCGAGGAGCCGCCGCCGAACACCGTCTTCCTCGGCGTCAGCCATTCGCCCGGACGCCTGCTGCCGACGATCCGCTCGCGCTGCCGCACGCTCCGCTTCGGCCGGCTCGACGACGCCGACGTCGAGCGGATCCTGCTGCGCCACGTGCCCGACGCCTCCGCGACCGAACGCGCGACGCTGGTCGCGGTCGCCGCCGGCAGCCCGGGACGCGCGCTGCGCTTCG
>CAXUEV010000283.1:0-2775 GCA_964250105.1 uncultured Sphingomonadaceae bacterium | reverse complement strand
TCCTCTCCCTCGAGGGGAGAGGCGACTCGCGCGCCAGCGCGGCGGGTGAGGGTGATCGGCGTTTGGAAGGGCCCTCACCCTCCCGCGCCAAGAGGCGAGGGCCCCTCCCTCTCCCCAAGTGGGAGAGGGGATTCGCGTTAGCGGGGGGTGAGGCGCAGCAGCTTGCCGTCGGCGTCGTCGGTCAGCAGCCACAGCGCGCCGTCGGGGCCCTGGGCGACGGCGCGGATGCGGTCGCCGCGGTCGGCGAGCAGGCGTTCCTCGCCGACGACTTTGCCGCCGGCGACGACCAGCCGCACCAGCGACGTGGCCGACAGCGCGCCGACAAAGAAATTGCCGCGCCATTCGGGGAACATCGTGCCCGAATAGATCAGCAGGCTCGACGGCGAGATCACCGGATCCCAGTAGTAGACCGGCTGCTCCATGCCCGCCTTGGCCTGGATGCCGGCGCCGACCGGCCGGCCCGAATATTCCTCGCCGTAGGTGATCGCCGGCCAGCCATAGTCCTTGCCGGCCTGCGCGACGTTGAGCTCGTCGCCGCCGCGCGGCCCCATCTCGACCTCCCACAGCCGCTGCTGGGCGTCGAGCGCGACGCCGAGCACGTTGCGGTGGCCGTACGACCAGATCTCCGCCCGCACGCCGGGCCGGCCGACGAACGGGTTGTCCCTAGGGATCGAGCCGTCGGGGTTGATGCGGACGATCTTGCCGAGGTCGCTAGCGAGGTCCTGCGCCTGGACGCGGCCGGGCAGGATCGAGCGTTCGCCGAGGCCAACGAACAGCGTGCCGTCAGGCGCGAAGACGATGCGGCCGCCGTTGTGGAGGTTCGACGCGAGCGGGGGCTGCATGCGGAAGACGACGCTCACGCCCTCGACGTGCGGGGAGGCGCCGTCGACCAACCGCGCGCGGGCGAGCGCGAGGCCGTTGCCGCCGCCGCCGCGCGGCTCGGAATAGGTCCAATAGATCAGCCGGTCGCGGGCGTAGGTCGGGCCGACGACGACATCGAGCAGCCCGCTCTGGCCGTTGGCGTTGACCGCGGGCAGGCCGGCGACCGGCGCCGAGATCCGTCCCGCGGGCGTGACGATGCGCAAGTTCCCCGGGTGCTTCTCAGTGACGAGCATCCGCCCGTCGGGCAGGAAGGCGATCGCCCATGGATAGCGCAGCCCGGCGGCGACCTCGGTGACGACCGGCACGGTGCGCGACCGCACCGCCTCGGCGCGGGTCTGGCCGGCGAAGGCAGGGCGAAACGACGGATTATTCGCCGGGCCGGTCGGCACCGGCGCGGCAGCGGCGCCGGCGGCGAGCAGCGCCGCGAGGACGAGGGTACGCATGATGATTTCCTTAGTTGGTAGCGGGCGAACAGCTGCGGCATGCCGGCAGGATCGGTCGCCGACCTATGACGCGCGGCGGGGCGGCGGCACAAGGGCTAGCCGCGGTAGCGGATCAGCCCCTCCTGGACCGCCGAGGCGACGATCGTGCCGTCGCGCGCGTGGATCAGCCCGCGGTTGAGCCCGCGGCCGGCGGCGGCGCGCGGCGAATCCTGGCAATAGAGCAGCCAGTCGTTGAGATCGGGCGTGGCGTGGAACCACAGGCTATGGTCGATCGAGGCCGACTGCAGCGCCGGATCGAACCAGTGGAGGCCGTGCGGCAGCAGCGACGTGCCGAGCAGCGTCAGGTCGCTGGCATAGGCGAGGAGGCAGCGCGCCAGCGTCGGATCGTCGGGCACCGGCGCCGCGGCGCGGAACCAGTTGTAGGCGAGCGCCTTGGCCTTCTTCGGCTTGAACGGGTTCTGCTGGTCGACGGGGCGGAACTCGATCGGCCATTCGCGCGCCGCGAGGAAGGCGCGCTGCGGATCGGTGAGGCTGGCGGCGTTGCGTGCGTACAGCTCCGCCTGGCTGATCAGGCCGTCGGCATCGGCGACCTTGGGCATGGCGCTGCCGTGGTCGAGGCCGGATTCGGCGACCTGGAACGACGCCGCCAGGTTGAAGATCGGCCGGCCGTGCTGGACCGCGATGACGCGGCGCGTGGCGAAGCTCTGGCCGTCGCGGTCGCGTTCGACGCGGTAGATGATCGGCGCCTGCGGATCGCCCGGCCGCAGGAAATAGGCGTGGAGCGAGTGCGCCAGGCGTTCGGGCCGCACCGTCCGCGACGCCGCCGTCAGCGCCTGCGCGACGACCTGCCCGCCGTAGACGCGCGGCGAGCCGGACTCGTACGACCGGCCGCGGAACAGGTCGATGTCGAGCGTCTCGATGTCGAGCAGCGCGATCAGCCGGGCGACCGTCGCCGGTCCGTCCGTCGCGTTCGGTGGCTCGGGTGACTCGCTCATCGTGCCCGACTAGCCTGCCGGCACGCACCTGTCACCCGCCGGGATCCACCCGACGGAGCCGGAACTTTCGCTCCGGATGCGCGCTGATACGGTGTCGGATCGCGACCAATCGAAGGATATTACCGCTATGCTCCGTTATGCCCTGATATTCCTTGTCGTCGCGCTGATCGCCGGCATCCTCGGCTTCGGCGGATTGGCCGGGACCGCAATCGGCATCGCCAAGATCCTGTTCTACATTTTCATCATCCTGTTCGTCATCGGTCTGGTCATGCACCTGGTGCGAGGCGGACGGACGATCTAGGCTGGAAAAGAGACGATCGAGGCCGCCGGGACATCCCGGCGGCCTTTGTCGTGGTCCTCGGCTTGACACACGGTGAGGGCTCGCCTAACCCGCCGCAGCCGAACGCGGGTGTAGCTCAGTTGGTTAGAGCGCCGGCCTGTCACGCCGGAGGTCG
>CAXUEV010000282.1:0-2780 GCA_964250105.1 uncultured Sphingomonadaceae bacterium | reverse complement strand
GGCCGGTGATCATGCGGAACAGCGTCGTCTTGCCGGCGCCGTTCGGGCCGATCACGCCGACGATGCCGCCCGGCGGCAGGCTGAAGCTGAGGTTCTCGATCAGCACGCGGTCGCCGAAGCTCTTGGTCAGGTTCTTCGCCTCGATCACCGTGTTGCCGAGGCGCTCGGGGATCTGGATGAGGATCTGCGCCGTGCCGAGGCGGCGGTTGGCCTGTTTCTCGACGAGGTCGTCGAACGCCTTGATCCGCGCCTTCGACTTCGACTGGCGGGCCTTCGGACTCGACCGGATCCAGTCGAGTTCGTCCTTGATCGCCTTCTCGCGGCTCTCGTCCTCGCGGCCCTCCTGCGCCATGCGCTTGACCTTGGCCTCGAGCCACGCCGAGTAGTTGCCCTCGAACGGGATGCCCTTGCCGCGGTCGAGTTCGAGCACCCACTTGACGACATTGTCGAGGAAGTAGCGGTCGTGGGTGACGAGGATGACGCAGCCGGCATAGTCGTGCAGGTGCTTCTCGAGCCACGCCACGCTTTCGGCGTCGAGGTGGTTGGTCGGCTCGTCGAGCAGCAGGATTTCGGGCTTCTCGAGCAGCAGCTTGCACAGGGCGACGCGCCGCTTCTCGCCGCCCGACAGTTTGTCGATGCCGGCATCGCCCGGCGGGCAGCGCAGCGCATCCATCGCGATCTCGAGCTGGTTGTCGAGCGTCCAGCCGTCGACCGCGTCGATCTTCTCCTGGAGCGTGCCCATCTCCTCCATCAGCGCGTCGAAGTCGGTCGTGTCGGCGGGCTCGGCCATCTCGGCGGCGATGGCGTTGAAGCGCTCGACCATGTCGGCGACCGGGCGCACGCCGTCGGTGACGTTCTCGCGCACCGTCTTCGCCGGATCGAGGTGCGGCTCCTGCTCGAGATAGCCGACGCGGACGCCTTCGGCCGCCCAGGCCTCGCCCTGGAAATCCTTGTCGCGGCCGGCGATGATCTTCATCAGCGTCGACTTGCCGGCGCCGTTGGGGCCGATGACGGCGATCTTGGCGCCGGGCAGAAAGCTGAGGAACAGGTCCTTGAACACCGGCTTGCCGCCGGGATAGGCCTTGGTCAGGCCCTTCATGACGAATGCGTACTGGTAACCGGCCATGGCGGATCGACGCTCCGAAATCAGTCGTGTGCGGAATCCGCCGCCTTTAGCGCATCGCCGGCGCCAGCGTAAATGGCGGCGCGCGATGTGTTGCCGCCGCGACACGACGGCGGGCGATCGTCGCCCGGCGGAACTCGCGACGGGCGGGCCGGTTGATCGCGGATTGTGACGATGGCACGCGAGAAAGCATTGCCAGAACGTGGAAAGCAAGATGGGTGACGTCGTGCCGCAGTCCGTCCGCCAGGATCGACCAACCGAGACCGAGCACGACTTCGCCCCGCTGTTCGCCTCGCTGGACCTGCCGGCGGCACCGATCTACGGTGACCTCATGCAGTTGCTGGACGGCATCGCCGATCGCAGGTCGGTACGCAGCCAGGCGGTCGTGCCTTAACGTCGGAGCGGCGTCATACTCGTCACCTACCCGGCATCGGGCGACCCGGCGGTATGGCTCGACCTGATCGATCCGACGCCCGACGAGATCGCCGAGGTCGGACGCCGCTGCGGGCTGCGCGTGCCGTGTCGCGACGAGCTGTCGGAGATCGAATCGACCAGCCGGCTGCGGACCGAACAGGGTGCGCTTTACCTGAGCGCACCGATGATCGCGGCGACGAGCAGCGACGAGCTCTCCTTCGCGCCGACCGCCTTCGTGCTCAGCGAGCATTCGCTGCTGACGGTCCGCTTCACCCCGCTCGCGGCGTTCGACACGGTCCACGAACAGCTCGGCCGCGAGGCGCCGGTCGCCGCCGCCGAGGTCTTCACTCGGCTGGTCGAGGAGGTCGTAGACCGTTCGGCCGACCGGCTCGAACGCGCGTCGCAGTCGATCACCGACGCGGCGCACGACATCTTCGCCGATCCGTCGCGCCGTCGCCGCCTGTCGCGCGACGCCCGGGCGATGCGCGGGCATATCGTCAAGGTCGGGCGCGTCAGCGAGCGTCTGTCGCGCGTCCGCTACACCTTTCTGTCGATCGGGCGCATGGCCGGGTTCGTCAAGGACCGCGGCGACGCCTGGCTCGACGACGGCATCAAGGAGCGGCTCGAAGCCGCGCGCGACGACATCAGCTCGCTCGACGAGTTCGAGAGCAGCCTGTCGAACCGCGTCCAGCTGCTCCAGGACGCCGCCGCCAACTTCGTCAACATCGAGCAGAACGACGTCGTCAAGCTGCTGACGATCGTCTCGGTCGTCGGCGTGCCGCCGGTGCTGGTGGTCGGCATCTACGGCATGAACTTCAAATACATGCCCGAGCTCGAATGGCATTACGGCTATGCCTTCGCGCTCGTGCTCACGGTCGCCTCGGCGGTCCTGCCGCTCGCCTGGCTCAAGTTCCGCGGCTGGCTGTGACGTGGTCGAGTAGGTGCTCAGCGCACGAACGCCGCAACCAGTTCGACGTGCGTCGACCAGCGGAACTGGCCGATCGGCCACAGCCGCTCGAGACGATAGCCGCCTTCGACCAGGACCGCAGCATCGCGCGCGAACGTATTGGGATTGCACGACACGGCGACCACCCGCGGCACGGTCGACGCTGCCAGCGCGGTGACCTGTGCCGCCGCGCCGGCGCGCGGCGGATCGAACACCACGGCGTCGAACCGCGCCAGCTCGGCGACCGTCAGCGGCCGGCGGAACAGGTCGCGCTGCTCGACGAGCATCGGCACGCCG
>CAXUEV010000281.1:0-2796 GCA_964250105.1 uncultured Sphingomonadaceae bacterium | reverse complement strand
GCGTCCACGCATAGTTGGCGCGGATGGGACGTCCGAGCGCGTCGGTCGTGTCGCGCGCGGTGACGATCGACCGGCCGCGGCAGGAGGTCTACGACTACTTCCGCACGTTCGCCAACCTGCCGACGTTCATGGTCAACATCGACAGCGTCGTCGAGACCGACGACCGCCACAGCCACTGGACCGTTATCGGGCCGGGCGGGGTCAAGGTCGAGTGGGACGCGGTGCTGACCCGCGACAGCGTCGACGGCGAGGTCATCGCCTGGGAGTCGCTGCCGGGCGCGCTCGTCGCCAACAAGGGCGCGGTCGAGTTCCGCGAGGCGCCCGGCGGCCGCGGCACCGAGGTCCATGCGACGATCGTCTACCGCCCGCCCGGCGGCACCGCCGGCCGGCTCGTCGCCAAGCTGACGCAGAAGGAGCCCGGCATCCAGGTCCGGCGCGACCTCAAGCGGCTGAAGATGCTGCTCGAAGCGGGCGAGATCGCCACCAACGCGCCGCAGGGCGCGAGCCCCAAGTCCTGAAGGAAATCCGATGCGCGCAGTCCGCTGGCACGGCAAGAAGAACGTCCAGGTCGATACCGTCCCCGACCCCGAGATCGTCAACCCGCGCGACGCGATCATCCGCGTCACGTCGACCGCGATCTGCGGCTCCGACCTCCATCTGTACGACGCGGTCATCCCGACGATGCAGAAGGGCGACATCCTCGGCCACGAGTTCATGGGCGAGGTCGTCGACGTCGGCTCGGCGCTCAAGGGCGGCAGCCTCAAGGTCGGTCAGCGCGTCGTCGTGCCGTTCACCATCGCCTGCGGCAACTGCTTCTTCTGCAAGAAGGACCTGTGGTCGTGCTGCGACAACAGCAACCCGGCCGACAATCAGGACATCGCCGAGGCGCTGATGGGCCACAGCCCCGCCGGGCTGTTCGGCTACAGCCACATGACCGGCGGCTATGCCGGCGGCCAGGCCGAGCTGGTGCGGGTGCCGTTCGCCGACACCGGCTGTATGGTCGTGCCCGACCATCTCGAGGACGAGCAGGTTCTGTTCCTGACCGACATCTTCCCGACCGGCTATATGGCGGCCGAGAATTGCGCGATCGAGCCCGGCGACACGGTGGCGATCTGGGGCGCCGGCCCGGTCGGCCAGTTCGCCATCCGCTCGGCCTTCATGCTCGGCGCCGAACGCGTCATCGCCATCGACCACCGCAAGGAACGCCTCAAGCTCGCCGCCGGGGCCGGGGCGGACACGCTCGACTTCTCGGAGGTCGACGTCCTCGACGCGCTGGCCGAGACGACCGCCGGGCGCGGTCCGGATTCGTGCATGGACGCGGTCGGCATGGAGGCGCACGGCCTCTCGATCGATAATATCGGCGACCGGGCCAAGCAGGCGATCGGCATCGGCACCGACCGGCCGCATGCGCTGCGCCAGGCGATCCTCGCCTGCCGCAAGGGCGGGCACGTCTCGGTGCCGGGCGTCTACGGCGGGCTGCTCGACAACGTGCCGTTCGGCGCGATCGTCAACAAGGGACTGACGCTGAAGAGCGGCCAGACGCATGTCCACCGCTACCTGAGGCCGCTGCTGGCGCGGATCGAGAACGGCGAGATCGACCCGCGCGTCGTCATCACCCACCGCCTGCCGCTCGACCAGGCACCGATGGCGTACGACCAGTTCAGCAACAACCAGGACGAGTTCCGCAAGGTGGTGCTGAAGCCATGACGGTCCATCTCAAGCCCGTCTCGCGCCAGACGATCGTCATCACCGGGGCGACGAGTGGCATCGGCCTGGCGACGGCGCAGCGCGCGGTGGCCGAAGGCGCGAAGGTCGTGCTGTCGGCGCGCGGCGCCGAGGCACTCGCCGCGATCAAGGCCGATCTCGAACGGGCCGGCGGCGAGGTCGAGACGGTCGCGGTCGACATCGCCGACGACGACGGCGCGGCGCGGATCTCGACGGCGGCGATCGCCGCGTTCGGCGGATTCGACACCTGGGTCAACAACGCCGCGGCATCGACCATCGGCCGCCTGACCGCGACCAGCGTCGAGGACCAGCGCCGGGTATTCGACGTCGGCTACTGGGGCTTCGTCCGCGGCTCGCTCGCCGCGGTCGAGCATCTGCGCCAGCGCGGCGGCGCGCTGATCAACGTCGGCAGCATCGAGTCCGACCGCGCCGTCCTGCTGCAGGCGACGTACAGCGCGATGAAGCACGCGGTGAAGGGCTTCACCGAGGCGCTGCGAACCGAGGTCGAGGCCGACAAGCTCGGCATCTCGGTGACCCTGGTCAAGCCGGCGGCGATCCACACGCCGTTCCCCGAGCACGCGCGCAACCTGACCGGCCATCCGATCACCCTGCCGCCGGTGATCTACGACCCGACGCTCGTCGCCAAGGCGATCCTGTTCGCCGCCGCGCACCCGCGCCGCGACCTCAGCGTCGGCGGTACGGGCGTGCTCGGAGTGATGCTGGCGCAGCATTTCCCGCGCGTCGCCGACCGTCTGCTCGAGGCTACCGGCGAGGCGCTGCAGACGACCGACCAGGTGCCGCCCGCCGACCGGGTCGACAATCTCTACGAAGCGCGCACCGGCGCGGTCGACAGCGAGCAGAAGGTCTATGTCCGCAAGCAGAGCCTGTGGCTCGAGGCGCAGATGCGGCCGTGGCTGCCGGCGGCGCTCGCCGGCGGCGCCGCGATCGGACTGCTGCGCCTGCTGCGGCCGCGGCGGTGATCAACCGCCCGGCGTCATCCGCTCGATCAGGCCGCTGACGCCCGCCCCGAACGCGACGACGATCGCGACATAGGCGACGATGAACGCGAGA
>CAXUEV010000280.1:0-2816 GCA_964250105.1 uncultured Sphingomonadaceae bacterium | reverse complement strand
CCGAGGCCGACGGCAAGCTGCTCGAGGACGTCGCCGCGCCCGACGCCGAGGGCGGCAAGCTGCTGCTCCACGCGACGCAGGCGATGCGGCTGTCGGCGCGCGGCTACCACCGCGTGCTGCGCGTCGCGCGGACGATCGCCGACCTCGCCGCGGCCGAGCAGGTGACCCGCCTCCACATCGCCGAAGCGCTCAGCTACCGCCGCCAGCCGCCGGTCAGCTGACCCACGGGTCGACGACCCGCACGCCCGCCGGCGCGAAATGGCGGACGTTGCGCGTGACGACGGTCAAGTCGTGGACGAGCGCGGTGGCGGCGATCTCAAGATCGGCATCGGCGCGGTTGAGCCGGGCCGACAATCGGCCCCATTCGATCGCCGTTGCGGTGGTGAATGGAAGCGCCCGATCACCGAAGTCGGCGATCATGGCCGTCAGCCACGTCTCGAGCTGCACGGCGAATATCGGATCGCGTCCGCGCGCCCGGGTAATGCCACGCTCGATTTCGCCGAAGGTGATGCAAGCGATGTAAAACGAGTCGCTGCTGTGAGCTTCGAACCAACGGGCGACCGCCGGATTTCGCGCCGGCTTACGAAGTTCCGACAGGGTGACGGTATCGAGCAGCCAGCTCAAAAATCGATGTCGCGCGGCACCGACGGCGGGCGGTCGAACAGGTCATCGGGACCGCCTTGCGGCATCGTCAGCAGGAACTCGCCGAAGCTCATCTTCGGCCCGGCCGATTTCGTCGCGGCCGGCGCGTGGGCGACGGCTTCGTCATAGGCGGACTTGGCGACGATGACGACGGCCGGGCGGCCGCGGCGGGTGACCTCCTGCGGCCCCTCGCTCAGCGCGCGGTCGACGACTTCGCCGAGCTTCGCCTTGGCGTCGTGCAGTGCCCAGATGGCCATCGTCGCGGCTCCTCCGGCCCATGTTCTAGTCAGATCGTCTGCGACCGCAAGGCGGCGTCGACGGCGTCGAGCGGCACGGCGGGCTGGAGCTCGCCCTCCCATTTCGCCACCACCGCCGCCGCCACGGCGTTGCCGATGACGTTGGTCGCACTGCGGCCCATGTCGAGGAAATGGTCGACCGCGAGGATCAGCAGCAGCCCGGCCTCGGGGATGTCGAAGAACGGCAGCGTCGCGGCGATGACCACGAGCGACGCGCGCGGCACGCCGGCGATACCCTTCGACGTCACCATCAGCAGCAGCAGCATCGTCACCTGCGACGCGAGGCTGAGCTCGATGCCGTAGGCCTGGGCGATGAACAGCGCGGCGAAGCTGCAGTACATCATCGAGCCGTCGAGGTTGAACGAATAGCCGAGCGGCAGGACGAAGCTGGCGATGCGGTTGGGCACGCCGAAGCGCTCGAGCGCCTCGAGCAGCTTAGGGTAGCTCGCCTCCGAACTGGCGGTGGCGAAAGTGATCAGGAACGGCTCGCGGATCGCGCGCAGCAGCCCGCCGATCCGCGCCGGCCCGATCACCGCCGCGCCGGCGCCGAGCAGCAGTGCCCACAGGATCGCCAGCGCGAGATAGAAGCCGCCCATGAACTTCCCGAAGGTGACGACGATGCCGAGCCCCTCGGTCGCGATCGAGCCGGCGACGGCGGCGAAGACCGCGAACGGCGCGGCGTACATGACATAGCCGGTGACCTTGAGCATCAGCGTCGCCAGCGCGTCGAGCCCGCGGACCAGCGGCGCCCCGGCGTCGCCGATCGCGATCAGGCCGAGCCCGGCGAAGACCGAGAAGACGACGATCTGCAGCACCTCGTTCGTCGCCATCGCCTCGAAGATCGAGCGCGGCACGAGGTGGGTGACGAAGTCCTTGAGGTCGAACGCGACCTTGGCGACCCCGGTATCGGTCCCGACCGGCGGCACCAGCCCGACGCCGACGCCCGGTGCGAGCAGGTTGACGACGACCAGCCCGAGCGTCAGCGACACGAGGCTGGCGACGACGAACCAGCCGAGCGTGCGCCCGAACATGCGGCCGAGCGAGGCGCCGCCGTCCTTCGCCCCCATATGGGCGATGCCGACGGTCAGCGTCGACAGCACCAGCGGCGCGATGATCATCTTGATCAGGCGGAGGAAGACGTCGGTGACGATGCCGAGGTTGGCGGCGATCGCCTTCGCCTGGCTGCCGGCATAGGCGGCGTGGACCGCCCAGCCGGTGGCGAGCCCCAGGACCAGCGCGATCAGGATCAAGGCGGTGAGACGCGTGCTTTTCATGGGCCAACGTGGGCGGAGCGACGGTCTGCGGTCAAGCGCGATCGGCCTCCGCCCGCGAAATCGCTGTCCTACACGCGAGGTGTCTGGCTAGTGTCGCGTGATGTCGTCCGCCTCCCTTCTTGCCCGCCGTCGCCGCAGCGGTCGGTTTGCGCCGGTCCGGTTCGTGGGACAAGCGCGCGAGGCGCACGTGGCGTCAGGTTCGTCAACTTCCAGATCGGAGGTTGTACCGGAAGGGTTCGTGGGTGCGCGGGGCTGAAGCTGCGGGCGCGGTCGCGGGCTGGCGCGGCGCGCTGCCTGCCGGCATCCGCCCGTACACCGAGCGCGCGCCGGTCGGGGCGCTGCTGCTCGGCATCTCGTCGGGCTTCCCGTTCGCGATGATCGCCTCGACGCTGACGACGCGGCTGGCCGAGGCGGGGATCGACAAGAAGGCGGTGACTGCGTTCACGCTCGCGTTCCTGCTCTACAACGTCAAGTTCCTGTGGGCGCCGGCGATCGACCGGGTGCGGCTGCCGCTGCTCGCCGCGGCGATCGGCCAGCGGCGCGCGTGGCTGGTGGCGATCGGCGCCGGCGTCGCGGCGTCGGTCGTCTGGCTCGGCGCGGTCGA
>CAXUEV010000279.1:0-2833 GCA_964250105.1 uncultured Sphingomonadaceae bacterium | reverse complement strand
AGCCGCGGCAGCAGCGCCGGCGCCGCGCTCCACGCGACGAGCTGGTCGAGCGGCACGATGCCGAGCATGTCGCGCAGGTGGTGCGCGGTGACATAGGCGTCGGGGCCGGCGCGGTGCACCGGCAGGCCTCGGCCGCGGTCGAGCCCGGCGGGCATCCGCCAGTAGCGCAGCACCTGGTTCGAGAACGACGGCGCCTCGGGCCAGACCCGCAGCGCGCACTTCCACGTGCAGACCCAAGGCGTCGCGCCGGTCAGGTCGGGCGTGCACCAGCGCTGCTCGAACGCCGCGCGGTGGGCGGCAAAGGCGGCGACCGGTGCCCCGAGCACGGCAACCGCGGCCGCGCGGAACGGCGGCGCGCCGGCGACGTCGTCATCGACGATATGGTGGATCGCCGCGGTCACCGGCGGGATGGCACGGCCGGGATCGGTCAGCACCGCGTTCGGCCCGGCGTCGACGCGCCACTGCCCGGCGTCGTCCTGCACCACGTCCTGCCAGCCGATCTCGCATACGCCGTGCGCCCACGGCTGCGATCCCGTAGTCTCGAGGTCGACGACGCGGACGGTGACCGCCACCGGTGCCGTACGGCTCAGCTCTCGTGCAGGTAGAAGCGCCTGGTCGCCTGCAATCCGTCGTCGAGCTCGTAGACGATCGGCGCGCCGGTCGGGATCTCGAGGCTCGGGATGTCGGCATCGCTGATCCCCGACAGGTGCTTGACCAGCGCGCGGAGCGAATTGCCGTGCGCGGCGATGACGACGCGCCGGCCGGCGCTCAGTTCGGGGGCGATCGCCGCCTCCCAGTAGGGCAGGACGCGGGCGATCGTGTCCTTCAGGCTCTCGGTCGCCGGCACGGCGACGCCGGCGTAGCGGCGGTCGCCGGCGAGGTCGAACGCCGATCCCGGTGCCAGCGGCGGCGGCGGCACGTCGAACGAGCGGCGCCACAGGTGGACCTGCGCCTCGCCGTGCGCCGCGGTCGTCTCGGCCTTGTCGAGCCCGGTCAGCCCGCCATAGTGGCGCTCGTTGAGCCGCCAGTCCTTGGTCACCGGCAGCCACAGCCGGTCCATCGCCTCGAGCATCAGGTTCGCGGTCTTGATCGCGCGGCTCTGGACGCTGGTGAACACCGTGTCGAAATCGTAGCCGCGCGCCTTGAGCAGCGCGCCCGCCGCGACCGCCTCGGCGACGCCCTTGTCGGTCAGGCTGACGTCCCACCAGCCGGTGAAGCGGTTCTCAAGGTTCCACGCCGACTGGCCGTGGCGGATCAGGACGAGGGTCGGAATGGCGGGTCTCCCGAGGCGATCCCGACCCCTAGCGGAGGCGGTCGACCACCTCAAGCAGCGCCACGAGGCAGTCGCGGCCGAGGTGCCGCGACCGTTCGGGCGACCAGCCGTCGACCGGATCGGGCGTGTCGGCGGCATCCTTGAACGGCATCTCGAGGGTCATCGCGACGCAGCCAAAGCGCTCGGCGACGGCATTGGTGCTCATCGTCAGATTGGCCTTGCCTGGTGCCGACGGCGGGTAACCGACGCGGGTCTGGAAGTCGGGGCTGATCCGCGCCAGGCTCGCCCTGTAATCGCCGAGCAGCGCCAGCTGCCGCTCGGTGATCGACGGGATGCCCTCGAAGCCGGCGATGAAATTGTACGGCAGCGCCTCGTCGCCGTGGACGTCCATCGCGAAGTCGACGCCGCTCGCCTCCATCGCCGTCAGCACATGGACCACCTCGGGCGAGCGTTCGAGTGTCGGCGCCGCCCATTCGCGGTTGAGGTTGGCACCGGCGGCGTTGGTCCGCAGATGGCCGCGGCGCGACCCGTCGGGATTCATGTTCGGCACGATATGAAAGCGCGCCCTCGCCCGCAGCGCGCGCGCCACCGGGTCGGCCGGGTCGGTCAGCCGGTCGAGCACGCCCTCGGCCCACCATTCGGCCATCGTCTCGCCGGGATGCTGGCGCGCGTAGAGCCACACCTGCCGCGGCCCGTCGCCGAGCTCGACGACGTCGATCGCCTGGCCGTCGAGGCTGTGGCCGAGGACGCGCACCTCGACTCCGGGCGCGGCGCCGATGCGGCCGATCAGGTCGTGGTGCCGCTCCATGCTGTACGGCACGAAATAGGCGATCCAGACGCTGTCGTTGTCGGGCGTTAGCCGGATCGTCAGCACGCCGTCGGCATAGTCGGTATCGACCCGCGTCCAGTGCCGGCGGTCGGCCGACGCCACGGCGCGATAGTCGGGCCAGCCGTTCGGATAGGCGGCGCCGGCGCAGTTGACGATCCGCAGCCGGCACGGCACCCCGCGCGCGCCGGTCAGCCGGAAGTGGAACCACTGGTAGAAGTCGGACGCGTGGTCGCGGCGGATGGCGAGATCGACGTCGCCGTCCGCGCCGTGGCCGACGACCTCGATGTTGCCGCTGTCGAAGCCGGCCGAAACGGCGATGCCCAAACCCCGGTCCTACTTAAGCTTGTAATGCTCGGTCCGCCCCGACGCGCCGGGGAAGCCGGCCATCAGTGCGCGCGCCATCGCCGGCACCGCGTTCGCCAGCGTCGCCTGCGCGCTGCCGGTGTTGATCGCGGTCGTCGCGCTGCCCTCCCAGATCACGGTCGAATCGCTGCGGCGCTTGATCTGCACCGACAGCGCGTCGACCTCGACCGCGTCGCGGCGGCCCTTGCCGATCGGGAAGCTCAGGCCGACGCCGCCGCCGACCCCGCCGCCGCGCCGGCCGCCCGAGAAGCCGCCGCCGCCGATGCCGACCGACAGCGGCGACGAACGCTGCGGCCCGACCTGGACGTTCTGCGTGATCGTCACCGTCGCGACATAGGCGGTGGCGGGCGCCAGCGGCACCGGCTGGA
>CAXUEV010000278.1:0-2833 GCA_964250105.1 uncultured Sphingomonadaceae bacterium | reverse complement strand
ACGGGCGCCGCCGCGGGCCTGGTCACGAAGCCGTCTCGTTCCAGGGCCTGGAGCAGCACGTTCATCGACTGCCGGGTCACGAACGCGCCCCGCGCGAGCTCGGAGTTCGACAAGCCCGGTCGTTGAGCCAGCAGCTCGAGGCAGGAGTAGTGCGTGATGCTCATCCCGAGCGGCCGCAGCGCCTCCTCCATCGCTGCGCGGAGCGCGCTCCTCGCCACCTTCACGCGGCGGACGGGTGTCGGCGATCTCCTCGCCGGTCTCCTGGTCGACGAGGCGCATCGACAGGCGGACCTTGCCGCGGTCGTCGATGCCGAGCACCTTGACCTTGACCGGCTGGCCCTCGCTCAGGACCTCGCTGACCTTGGCGACGCGCTCGTTCCTGATCTCCGAGATATGGACCAGCCCGTCCTTGGCGCCCATGAAATTGACGAAGGCGCCGAAGTCGACCATCGACACGACCTTGCCCGAATAGATCTTGCCGACCTCGGCCTCCTGGGTGATGCCCATGATCCAGTTCTTCGCGGCTTCGATCTGCGCCGGGTCGGACGAGGCGATCTTGACGGTGCCGTCGTCCTCGATGTTGACCTTCGCACCGGTGGTGGCGACGATCTCGCGGATGATCTTGCCGCCGGTGCCGATGACGTCGCGGATCTTCGCCTTGTCGATCTGGAAGCTCTCGATACGCGGCGCGTGCGCCGACATCTCGGTCCGCGTCGTGTCGAGCGCCTTCGCCATCTCGCCGAGGATATGCTGGCGGCCGGCCTTCGCTTGGGTCAGCGCGACGCGCATGATCTCCTCGGTGATGCCGGCGACCTTGATGTCCATCTGCAGCGCGGTGACGCCGTCCGACGTGCCCGCCACCTTGAAGTCCATGTCGCCGAGATGATCCTCGTCGCCGAGGATGTCGCTGATCACCGCGAAGTCATCGCCTTCGAGGATCAGGCCCATGGCGATGCCCGCGACCGGGCGGACGAGCGGCACGCCGGCGTCCATCAGTGCGAGGCTGGCGCCGCAGACGGTCGCCATCGACGACGAGCCGTTCGACTCGGTGATGTCCGACAGGACGCGGATCGTATAGGGAAAGGCTTCCTTGGTCGGCAGCAGCGGGTTGATCGCGCGCCACGCCAGCTTGCCGTGGCCGATCTCGCGGCGGCCCGGCGCGCCGAAGCGGCCGACCTCGCCGACCGAATAGGGCGGGAAGTTGTAGTGGAGCATGAAGCGCTCGTAGCGCAGCCCGTCGAGGCCATCGATCATCTGCTCGCTGTCCGACGTGCCGAGCGTCGTCGACACGATCGCCTGCGTCTCGCCGCGGGTGAACAGCGCCGAGCCGTGGGTCCGCGGCAGGAAGCCGACCATCGCCTCGATCGGCCGCACGGTTTTCGTGTCGCGGCCGTCGATGCGGATGCCGTCCTTGAGGATCTGGGTGCGGACGATGCCGGCCTCGATCTTCTTGACCAGCTTCGACGCCTTGAGCGCCTCGGCGGGCGCCGAGCCGGCGAACAGCTCCTTGACCTTCGACTTGGCGACGCCGAGTGCCGACTGGCGGTCGGCCTTGGCGATGATCTTGTACGCGTCGGAGATCGCGGCGCCGGCGACGCCCTTGATCGACTCGACCATCGACCTGGTGTCCTCGCCCGCCTTCAGCTCCCACGGCTCCTTGGCGGCGGCTTCGGCGAGCTTGATGATAGCGTCGATCACCGGCTTCGACTGCTCGTGCGCGAACATCACCGCGCCGAGCATGACGTCTTCCTGGAGCTCCTTGGCTTCAGATTCGACCATCAGGATCGCGTCCGAGGTGCCGGCGGCGATCAGGTCGAGGTCGCCCTCCTTGATCTGCGTCTTGGTCGGGTTGAGGATATACTGGCCGTCGGCATAGGCGACGCGGGCGGCGCCGACCGGGCCCATGAACGGCACGCCCGACAGGGTCAGCGCCGCCGACGCGGCGACGAGCGCGACGATGTCGGCCTCGTTCTCGCCATCGTACGACAGCACCTGGGCGATGATCAGGACCTCGTTGTAGAAGCCCTCGGGAAACAGCGGGCGGATCGGGCGGTCGATCAGGCGCGACGTCAGCGTCTCGTGCTCGGTCGCGCCGCGCTCGCGCTTGAAGAAGCCGCCCGGGATGCGGCCGGCGGCGGAGAATTTCTCCTGATAGTGGACGGTCAGCGGGAAGAAGTCCTGGCCTTCCTTGACCGACTTCGCCGCGGTGACGGCGCACAGCACGACGGTGTCGCCGTAGGTGGCGAGGACCGCGCCGTCGGCCTGCCGCGCGACGCGGCCGGTCTCGAGGGTCAGCTTGCGGCCGCCCCACATCACTTCCTGCTTGTGGATATCGAACATTGTCTCGTCTTTCCTATGCGCCCGGCCCCTGCCGTGCGCGGCCTACGCCGGCGCGGCACGATTGCCGCCGCCGGAAATGGAGCGGGGCCCGCATGGGCCCCGGCTCCGAGATTATTTGCGAAGCCCGAGCTTCGTGATGATGTCGGTGTAGCGGGCGGTGTCGCGGCTCTTCAGATAGTCGAGCAGCGAGCGCCGGGTGTTGACCAGCATCAGCAGGCCGCGCCGCGAGTGGTTGTCCTTGGCGTGGGTCTTGAAATGCTCGGTCAGGTTGGCAATGCGCTCGGTCAGGATCGCGACCTGGACTTCGGGCGAGCCGGTGTCGGACGGGCCGCGGGCGTGCTCGGCGATGAGCGCGGTCTTGCGCTCGAGGGTGATCGACATCAGGGGTCTCCTTGCATCAGGTTGAACCCGCGCACGACCCGTATCGCGGCCGACGAGACGTCGACCAGGGCGACCGGAACAGGTCCGTCGGTCGCCAGATACAGCCCGTGGG
>CAXUEV010000277.1:0-2844 GCA_964250105.1 uncultured Sphingomonadaceae bacterium | reverse complement strand
CCGCCGCGGCCGAGCCTGTGGCGGCGCGCGCGCCGGCCGCTGCTGATGCTGCTGGTGCCGCTGCTGCTGGCGGCGGGCGGATTGTATTTCTGGCTGGTCTCGGGCCGGTCGGTGTCGACCGACAACGCCTATGTGCGGCAGGACAAGGTGTCGATCAGCCCCGACGTCACCGGCCGCGTCGTCGCCGTCGACGTCGGCGAGAGCCAGTCGGTCAAGCGCGGCCAGACGCTGTTCCGGATCGATGCCGAGCCGTTCGCGATCGCGCTGGCGCAGGCGGAGGCGCGCCTCGCCTCGGCGCGGCTCGAGGTCGCGCAGCTGCGCTCGACGTACAGCGGCAAGGGCGCCGACGTCAGCGGCAAGCGCGAGGCGGTCGGCTATGCCGAGATCGACCTCAAGCGCCAGCGCGACCTGATGGCGAACGGCTTCACCACCCGCGCCCGCGAGGAGCAGGCGGCGCACGCGCTGAGCCAGGCGCGGTCCGAGCTGGCGAGCGCCGAGGCCGACGAGGGCAGCGCCCGCGCGGCGCTGTCGGGGCTGTATGCGGGCTCGATCGAGCGCCACCCGCTGGTGATGGCGGCGCGCGCGGCGCGCGACAAGGCGGCGCTC
Organism: uncultured Sphingomonadaceae bacterium; assembly: GCA_964250105.1. Taxonomy (GTDB): domain Bacteria; phylum Pseudomonadota; class Alphaproteobacteria; order Sphingomonadales; family Sphingomonadaceae; genus Polymorphobacter_B. The sequence continues at coordinate 2,238 of CAXUEV010000277.1, read as the reverse complement.
GACCTCAAGCGGACGACGGTGGTGGCGCCGATGGACGGGCTCGCCAGCCAGACGACCAAGGTCCAGCCGGGGCAGATCGTCGCGCTCGGCATCCCGACCTTGAGCCTGCTGATCAGCGACCGGGTGTGGATCGAGGCCAATTTCAAGGAGACCGACCTCGAGCGGATGCGCCTCGGCCAGCCGGCGACGATCCGCCTCGACGCCTATCCCGACCGGCCGATCAGGGGCCATGTGCTGAGCCTCGGCGGCGGCACCGGCTCCGAATTCTCGGTGCTGCCGGCGCAGAACGCGACCGGCAACTGGGTCAAGGTCGTCCAGCGCGTGCCGGTGCGGATCGCGATCGACGCCGCGCGCGGCGTGCCGCTGATCGCCGGCCTGTCGGCCAACGTCACCGTCGACCTGCGCTGATGGCGACCGCCGCCGCCGTTCCCGCGGCGCCCGCCGCCGGGTCGGCGATCGTGACGTGGGTGGTGATGCTCGCCACCTTCATGACCGTGCTCGACGCGACGATCGCCAATGTCGCGCTGCCGCACATGCAGGCGAGCCTCGGCGCGGCGTCGGATACGGTCACCTGGGTGCTGACGTCGTACATCGTCGCCGCGGCGATCGCGACGCCGCTGACCGGCTGGCTCGGCGGCAAGATCGGGCGCAAGGCGCTGTTCGTCGCCGCGATCGCCGGCTTCATCGTCGCCTCGATGCTGTGCGGCCTCGCCCAGTCGCTCGAGCAGATGGTCGTCTTCCGCCTGCTCCAGGGCGCGTCGGGCGCGTTCATCGCGCCGCTCGGCCAGGCGTTCCTGCTCGACGCCTATCCGAAGGCGAAGCACGGCCAGGCGATGGCGCTGTGGGGCATGGGCATCATGGTCGGGCCGATCATGGGGCCGGTGCTCGGCGGCTGGCTGACCGACAATTACGACTGGCGCTGGGTGTTCTACGTCAACCTGCCGTTCGGCCTGCTGGCGCTGTTCGGGGCGATGGCGGTGCTGCCGTCGACGACGCGCGTCGTGCGGCGGTTCGACGCCTTCGGCTTCGTCATGCTCGGCATCGGCATCGCCGCGCTGCAGCTGATGCTCGACCGCGGCCAGCAGCTCGCCTGGTTCGCCTCGTGGGAGGTGCGGATCGAGGCGGCGACGAGCATCGCCGCGCTGTGGATGTTCGGCGTCCATATCCTTACTGGGCGCGACACGCTGCTGCCGGTCGCGGTGCTGCGCAACCGCAACATCGTCACCGGCTTCGCCTTCATCGCCACCGTCGGCATCCTGACGACGGCGACGAGCGCGCTGATGCCGCCGATGCTCGAGACGCTGTACGGCTATTCGGTGGTGGCGACCGGCCTGATCCTGGCGCCGCGCGGCGCGGGGACGATGATCGCCATGCTCGTCACCGGGCGGCTGATCGGCCGGGTCGATTCGCGGCTGCTGATCATCGCCGGGCTGGTGTGCGTCGCCGGGTCGATGTGGTCGATGTCGGGCTTCTCGCCGGTGATGGACAGCCGGCCGTTCATCGTCACCGGGGTGATCCAGGGATTCGGCATCGGGCTGATCTTCGTCCCGCTCAACACGCTCGCCTTCGGCACCGTGCCGGTCAACCTGCGCACCGACGCCGCGAGCTTCTTCAGCCTGTTCCGCAACCTCGGCGGCTCGGTCGGGGTCAGCCTCGTCGTCAACGTCCTCGCCCGCCAGACGCAGGTGGCGCATGCCGACCTCGGCGCGACGGTCACGCCGTTCACCATCCCGGGGCTCGATCCGAGCCTGATCGACGCCTTCGGCGGCGGCGGCGGGGTCGTGCTGGCGATGATCGACGGCGCGGTCAACGGCCAGGCGGCGATGATCGCCTATCTCGACGACTTCCGCCTGCTCGCCTGGCTGACGATCGCGATGATCCCGCTGGTGCTGCTGCTGCGGCCGCCGAAGCAGGCCGCGGCCGATCCGGCGCCCATGGCGCTCGAATAGCCGCGGTCGGCCTGATGTGGGGGCTCGCCGGCGTGCTCGCCGCACCCGTGGCGGCCGCGCCCGACGAGATCGTCGTCACCGCGCTGCCGGTCGCGGCGGGCGACGCCGCGTACGACGTCGTCGTCATCGACCGCGCGCGGCTGGCCAATACGGCGTCGGGGCGGATCGAGGACGTCCTGCGCGACGTCGCCGGCTTCCAGCAGTTCCGGCGGACCGACAGCCGCACCGCCAACCCGACGAGCCAGGGGGCGACGCTGCGCGCGCTCGGCGGCAACGCGGCGTCGCGGGC
>CAXUEV010000276.1:0-2850 GCA_964250105.1 uncultured Sphingomonadaceae bacterium | reverse complement strand
CCGCCCGCCCCGAAGCCGCCGCCAGCGCCGTCATCGCAGCGGCCACGCCGACCGCGGCGACGGCCGAGCCGCCGACCACCTGACGACGCGAGGGAGCGAGTTTTTCGGTCATGATGCTTTCCTGGATGACGAGGTCGCTGATCGAACCGTCGATGCCGCCCGAAGTTTCACTCGGCGCGCGCGAAAAGTCGGGAGCCGCCGATGCCGCCTGCCGCGTCGATCCGGCAAAGCGGCGTATTGCGTAGATATACCGGGTTGCTGCGGACCCCGCCGCGCGCTACACCGATGCTGTGTTGGTAAGACTGAGCGCGAAAGCATTGATCTGATGCCGCCCCACACTCAGCTTACGGACAGTCACTCGGTTGGTGGGCGAGTTTCGATAGTTGAGTTGGCGGGCGTATTGCCGTCAACATATCGCCATACTGGCGGTCATGCTCGCAGCGACTTTCGCCCGCATCCGGCGAAAGCATCTGTGGGCGGACTCGCCGCGGCAAGTGCCGTCGCATCCGCTGAGGTTTAGATGTCCCTGGGTCCAACGGCACTCGCCTCGCTCGTCATGGCGCTGGTGATCGGACTATTTGCCGGACCGATCGGGCGTTACTTCGGCCTGCTCGATTTTCCCGACGGCGTCGGCGGCCGCAAACTCCACACCCGGGTGACGCCGCTGGTCGGCGGCATGGCGGTCGCGGCGGCGAGCGTCGGCGCGATCGCCGCCACCCTCGTCTTCGCCGACCTCGCGCCGCCCGTGCGCCATGCGCTGGTCTGGCTCGGCATCGCCGTCGCGGCGATGTTCGCGATCGGCGCCGCCGACGACCGCAAGTCGCTCAGCCCGCTCATCCGGCTGGCGCTGTCGACGCTCGTGCTCGCCGTGGTGATCTTCGCGGTTCCCGAATTCTCGCTGGCGGTCTTGCGCTTCACCGGCATCGGCGCGGTCCCGCTCGGCATGTTCGCCGGCCTGTTCTCGCTGCTGTGCCTCGTCGGCCTGCAGAACTCGGTCAACATGGCCGACGGCAAGAACGGCATCGTCATCAGCTTGGCGCTGATCTGGTCGGCGATCCTGTGGTGGCGCGTCCCGCCGGCGATGCTGCCGATCCTGGCGGCGGCGGCCGCCGCGCTCGTCGTGATGCTGTGGTTTAACATGCGCAACCGGCTGTTCCTGGGCGACGGCGGCGGCTATGCGATCTCGTCGCTGTTCGGCCTGCTGGCGATCTGTTCGTACAACGCCGGCCCTGCCCCGACCCATGCCGACGACGTCGTCCTGATGTTCGCGGTGCCGGTGCTCGACACGCTGCGGCTGATCGTCTCGCGCGCGATGCAGCGCCGCTCGCCCTTCGCCGGCGGTCGCGACCATCTTCATCACTTCCTCTTCGCCAGCGTCGGCTGGCCGCGCGGGCTGTGGATCTATGTTGCGCTCGTCGCCCTGCCGAACGCTGGCGCGGTCATGCTGCCGGGCACCGCACCCGTCTGGATCGCGATCACGGCGCTCGCCTATACGCTGATCCTGCGTGGTGCCGGCGTCAAGGCCGCGGCCGTCGGCGAGCCGCGGTCGTCGACGATCGTCGCGCTGCGCCGCATCCCGAGCGATATCCGCCCGGTCGTGCGGGCGCCGGTCCGCGATGTCCGCCAGCCCGCGCGGCGGCGGTCGTCGCGGGCGCGTCTCTGACGGTCGCCGCCTGCGCTTGACCCCGCGCTCGCTTGCGCGCACCCGTGCGCCGTGACGCTGCCAACCACTTTCGCCGATGTCGAAGCCGAGTTCGAGGCGCTCGACGACTGGGATGACCGTTACCGGCTGCTGATCGACCTCGGCCGCGGGCTCGAGGCGATGCCGGCGGCGTTGAAGACCGAGGCGACGCGCGTTCGCGGCTGCGCCTCGCAGGTGTGGCTCTACCCGACCAGTGACGCCGGCCGCCTGCACTTCCTCGCCGACAGCGATGCCGCGATCGTCAAGGGGCTGGTCGCGCTCGTGCTGCTGCTCGTCCAGGATCGTCCCGCGGCCGAGATCGACGTCGCCGCGATCAAGGCGCGGCTCGACGCGCTCGGGCTCGCCCGCCACCTGTCGTCGAACCGGACGCAGGGCCTCGCGTCGATGCTCGCGCGGATCGGCGACCTGGCGACCGCCTGACGCCTCAGCTCCGTCCCTGCGCGCGTGCCTCGTCGGCGCGCTGGAGCACCTCGTACGCCGCCTGGACCGTTTGGAAGCGCGCCGCCGCGGCGGCGTCGTTCGGGGCGACGTCGGGATGGTTGGCCTTGGCCAGCCGGCGATAGGCGGCCTTGACCGCCGCGGCGTCGGCATCGCCGTCGAGGTCGAGCGCGGTCAGCGCATCGCGTTCGGCCCGGCTCCGCGTGCCGTCGCCCGGCCCGCCCCAGCCCCAGTGACGCGCCTGGGTGAAGCCGGTCTCCGCCGCCTCGTCGGCCTCGCGCGCCTTGGCGTCCTCGGCGCTCAGCCCTTCGAAGTAATTCCAGTTGCGGTTGTATTCGGCTGCATGCGCCTCGCAGAAATACCAGCGTTCGGGGCGGTTCGGCGCCTTCGGCGCGGGGCGGTCGCCCGGCAAGTCGCACCCGTCGCGGTCGCACAGCGGCAGCTTTACCGCCGCGCTGTCGCTGCCATAGTCGCGCCAGCGCGGGAACCCCCAGTCGAGATTGCGCGACGACCTCGCCATCGTGCCGCTCAGCGCCCGCGCATCTTGCCGAGCATGCCCAAGATGTCGTCGAGCGGATTGCCGTCCTTGTTGACGTCGAGCATCCCCATCAGCGTGCCGGCGGCACCGCGCGGTGCCGCTTCCGCCGGCGCCGCACCGCCGCCCGTCACCGACCCGAGCAGGCCGCCGAGCATGCCGCCCAGCCCGCCTT
>CAXUEV010000275.1:0-2854 GCA_964250105.1 uncultured Sphingomonadaceae bacterium | reverse complement strand
AGCGCCGCCGCCGACAGGTCGAACGCGGCGACGTCGTGCCCGGCGCGGACGAGGTTGGCCGCCATGCCGCCGCCCATGTTGCCGACGCCGATGAAGCCGATCCGCATCGCCTAGCGCCCGGTCCAGCGTGCCGGCCGCTTGGCGACGAACGCCGCCATGCCTTCCTTCTGGTCGGCCGAGCCGAACAGCCCGGCGAACAGCCGGCGTTCGAAGACGATGCCCTGCTGCAGGCCGGTCTCGAACGCGGCGTCGACCATCTCGCGCACGGCGAGGGCGGCGAGGGGCGGCATGGCGGCGATCGTCGCGGCGATGGTCATCGCCTCGGCGACCAGGTCGGCGGCGGGAACGATGCGCGCGACGAGTCCCGCGGTTTCGGCCTCGACCGCGCCCATCATCCGCCCGGTCAGGCACAGGTCCATCGTCTTGGCCTTGCCGATCGCGCGCGCCAGCCGCTGCGTGCCGCCCATCGCCGGCGTCACGCCGAGCTTGATCTCGGGCTGGCCGAACTGCGCGGTGTCGGCGGCGACGATCAGGTCGCACATCATCGCCAGCTCGCAGCCGCCGCCCAACGCGAAGCCCGCCACCGCCGCGATCACCGGCTTGCGCGTTGCTGCGACGCGGTCGTAGCCGCCGAAGACATCGCCGCCGTAGATGTCGGCGAACGACTTGTCGGCGATCTCCTTGATGTCGGCACCCGCGGCGAACGCCTTGTCGCTGCCGGTGATGACCGCGCAGCCCTGGCCGGGATCGGCGTCGAACGCCGCCAGCGCCGCCGTCAGCTCGCCGAGGAGCTGCGCGTTGAGCGCGTTGAGCGCGTGCGGCCGGTTCAGCCGGATCAGCGTGACGCGGCCGTCGGTATCGACCAGCAGGGTTCCGTAGGGCACGGGCGGCGCGCCTAGTTCGTCTCGCGCAGCAGTTCGCGGGCGATGACGACGCGCATGATCTCGTTGGTCCCCTCGAGGATCTGGTGGACGCGGAGGTCGCGGAACAGCCGCTCGACCGGATAGTCCATCAGATAGCCGTAGCCGCCGTGGAGCTGGAGCGCGCGGTCGACGACCGCCATGCCGGTGTCGGTCGCCAGCCGCTTCGCCATCGCGGCGAACTTGGTCTTGGTCGGCGCGCCGACCTCGACCTGCGCCGCGGCGGCGTAGAGCAGGGTGCGTGCGGCTTGCAGCTCGGTCTCCATGTCGGCGAGCTTGAACTGCGTCGCCTGGAAGTCGGTGATCGCCTTGCCGAATTGCGACCGGCCGCGGGCATAGCTGATCGCCTCGTCGAGCGCGCGCTGCGCCCCGCCGAGCGAGCAGGCGCCGATGTTGAGGCGGCCGCCGTCGAGCCCGCCCATGGCGATGCCGAAGCCTTCGCCTTCGGCGCCGAGGCGGTTCGCCACCGGCACGCGCGCGCCGTCGAAATTGACCTGCGCCGTCGGCTGCGAATGCCAGCCGAGCTTGCGCTCGGGCGCGCCGAAGCTGACGCCGGGCGTGTCCTTGTCGATGACGAGGCACGAGATGCCGCGCGGACCGTCGCCTCCGGTGCGGACCATCGTGATATAGACGTCGTTGACCCCGCCGCCCGAGATGAACGCCTTGCTGCCGGTGACGACATAATCGTCGCCGTCGCGGATCGCACGCGTCCTCAGCGCCGCCGCGTCCGAGCCCGAGCCCGGTTCGGTCAGGCAGTAGCTGGCGAGCCGCTCCATCGTCACCAGCGAGGGCAGGTAGCGCGCCTTGACGCCGGCGTCGCCGTAGCGGTCGATCATCCATGCCGCCATGTTGTGGATCGAGACGAAGGCGCTCGTCGACGGGCAGCCGTAAGCCATCGCCTCCATGATCAGCGCCGCCTCGATCCGGCCGAGGCCGATGCCGCCGCTTGCCTCCGAGACGTAGATCGCGCCGAAGCCGAGCGCCGCCGCCGCGCGGATCGTGTCGGCGGGGAAGACGTGATGCTCGTCCCAGTGCGCGGCGTGCGGCGTGATCTCGCTCGCGGTGAAGCGGCGGGCGACCTCCTGGATGTCGCGCTGGTCGTCGGTCAGGTCGAACTGCATCGGGGGCAACTTCTGATGGAGGGCAAGACGATCCCTGTTATCGCCGCGCCGCCGTCTAGGCTAGGCGGTCCGCGCAGCTGGAACGGAGTGTCGCGGCGACGGCCGGCAACCCGGCGTTCAGCCCGCCCGGCCTAAGGCTTTGCGCGCGGCGGCGGCCATCGCTATGGTCCGCCGCCCGCTGACTGGAGACCGACTTGGCGACGACCGACCACCGCGACGACGCCTTCATCCGCGAGGTCGACGACGAATACCGCCGTTCGCAGATCGAAAGCCTGTGGAGCCGGCACGGCCGCGCGATCGTCATCGGCGTCGTCGTGCTGCTCGTCGCGCTCGGCGGCTTCCTCTATTGGCGCGAGGAGCGCGCGCGCCGCGCCGGCGTCACCGGCGAGGACTTCAGCCAGGCGCTGGCGAAGCTAGAGGCGGGCAATTTCACCGGCGCGGCCCCGGTACTCGACGACCTCGCGCGCAACGGTAACCTCGGCTACCAGGCGCTCGCCCGGCTGATGCAGGCGGGTACCGCGGTCCAGGCGGGCGACATGCCGAAGGCGCTGGCGCTCTACCGCGCGATCGCCGCCGACGCGGCGCTGGCGAAGCCGTTCCGCGACCTGGCGACGATCAAGGGCACGCGGCTCGAGTTAGAGACGCTGCCGCCGGCGATCGTGATCGCGCGCCTCAAGCAATTGTCGGTGCCGGGGGATCCGTGGTTCCCGGTCGCCGCCGAGATGACCGGCATCGCCCATCTGCGCGCCGGCCAGCCGGCGCTGGCGGCACCGCTGTTCGCCGCCATCGCCCGCGATGCCGGCGCGCCGCCGA
>CAXUEV010000274.1:0-2863 GCA_964250105.1 uncultured Sphingomonadaceae bacterium | reverse complement strand
GCCGCCCCCGCTGCCGCCGTGCCCGCCCGCCGCGGTCACCCCGGGGCCGTTCCTCGTCTTCTTCGACTGGGATCGCTCGATCATCACGCCCGAAGCCGCCGCGATCCTCGACCGTGCCGCCGACCAGTATGCGTCGACCGGCCAGACCAGCGTCGCGATTGGCGGTTACACCGACAAGTCGGGTAAGGACGACTACAACGTCAAGCTGTCGCAGCGCCGTGCCGATGCGGTCAAGGCGTACATGGTCGGCAAGGGTGTCGCCGAAGGCGTCATCACCACCGAGGCGTTCGGCGAGACCCGTCCGCTGGTCGATACCGCCGACGGTGTGCGCGAGCCGCAGAACCGCCGTGCCGAGATCACCTTCGGCGGCGCTCCGGCACCGACCTCGGCCGGTCCCTGCCAGCCGCAGTAACTCGGTCGACAGACTGTCTAACGGGGAGGGCCGCTCGCGAGAGCGGCCCTTTTCGTATTGGGTGCCGGTCGAGTTGGAGCCGGCACGCCCGCCGCGCTGAGCGTTATTCCGCGAGCGCGGGGATGACGGCGGTTTGGGTGAAGATCGTCTTGCGCGGCCGCGGGTCTTCAGACCGGCCGCGATTGCAGCCGACGCTACGGACGAGCAGCCCGACGCCTATAACGGCGGCAGCGGTTCCGGCGTGATCGTGACCGGCTTGAGCAGCGATAGCGCGGCGACCGGGATCAGCGCGGCGCGGACGTCGTCGCGGATCTGCGGCGCCGACTTGCCCAGGCTGCCCTTGGGCACGCGCAGGACCTCGCGGCCGACGATCGCGGCGCGCTCGCAAAACGCGAGCTGCGCGTCGAGCGTCGAGAAGCTGTTGTAGGTCTGCGTCGTGTAGCGGTCGAAACTATCCTGCGCCCTGGCCTTGTCGTAGCGCCGGAAGTGGCCGACCAGCGTCTGGCGCGCCCGTTCGAATTCCTGCGAATGCTGCCGCAGCGCGTCGTTGTAGTTGCGCACCGTCGCCAGATACGGCGAGAACTGGCACTGGAGCGCGGCGATGTTGAGCGCCGCGCGGACGTTCCACACGGCATTGGCCTCGGTTTCGGCGGGCGTCATCGGCCGCATCCTGACCGGCATCGGCGTCATCATGCCGTCGGCGCTGCGCGTCATGACCGGTTCGGCGATCACCGGCGGCGCAGGCACGGCCGGGGTCCTCGCCTTCGCGCGCGCCGCCGGCTTTTTCGCCGGGGCGGCGGCCGCGCCGGCGGCGGAAACGAGTGCGACCGTGAGCAACGCGACGAACGACGATCGAACCATGGACAATCCTAGCAAGCGGGAACCCGTCCCGATACGCATGGCGACGGCATAGTCGGGGATGCAGTCGTCCGCCAGCCCGGCGGAGCCGCGGTCAACCGAGCAGGCTGCCGAGCTGGAACGCGACCGACATGTCGCCGTCGATCTTGAGCTTGCCCGTCATGTACGCCATCTGCGGGTTCTGCTTGCCGGTGGCGAGGTCGATGAAGTCCGCCATCGCCACCCTGACCGTGCAGTCGACCGGCACGTCACGGTTGTCGATCGCCACTGGCGACACGGTGTCGTCGACATGGACGACGCCGTCGTCGCCGAAGTCGAACTTGACCGATTTGCCCAAGCCGGCGCTGGACCCGATGCGCGCGCGCATCTGCTCGGTGATCCGCTCGAGGCTCATCGTCGTGCTCCCTCGCCGACGTGCCGGCCGGTGCCTGAAAAAAGAAGGGCCGCCATGACGATGGCGGCCCTTCCGATGTCGTGACGACCGAAGCTTACGGCTTCGTGGTGGTCGTCGTCGAATCCGTCGTCGTCGTCGCAGCTTCGCCGGTCGGCGCAGTGGCGTCGGCGGCGGGCGCGGTCGCCATCGCGTCGGCGGCACCGGCGGCCGGAACGGTCGCCTCGGTCGTCGTCGTGTCGGTCGCCGCCGGAGCCGTCGCTTCGGCCGTCGGGGTCGTCGTGTCGGTCGTGGTCGTCGTCGCCGTGGTCTCGGCCTTCTTCTCGCCGCAAGCGACGACGGCCAGCGCGAGGCCGGCAACCAGCGCCACCGTCTTAATCTTCATGGTGAGATCACCCATTTCTGACTCCTGATTTTTCGTTTGCGAGCATGATATCGTGGTTTCGGTTCAGCCCTTATCCCCTAACCGAGATGGACATTAGCTACAAATACTACGCCCCTCAAGTGCCATCGTGTTTTGCCGGATTGGCGACAAGATCGCCGAGGAACTTGATCGAAGTCTGTTCGAGCGCCGCGTCGAACGCCGCGAGGCCGGCGGTCGCGCCGAGCGCCGCCAGGCTGGTGACGCCGGCGTCGTCGATGCCGCACGGCACGATGCCGGCGAAATGCGACAGGTCGGGCGCGACGTTGACAGCGAGGCCGTGGAAGGTGACCCAGCGGCGGATGCGGACGCCGATCGCGCCGATCTTCGCTTCGCGGCCGCCCGCGTCGATCCAGATGCCGACGCGCCCGGGCACGGCATAGGCGGCGATGCCGAGCAGCGCCAGCGCCGCGATCACCCAGTCCTCGAGCGCGGCGACGAAGCGCCGGACGTCGCGGCCGCGGGTGTCGAGATCGAGCATCACGTACACCACGCGCTGACCCGGGCCATGATAAGTGTGGCGTCCGCCCCGGCCGGAGGCGAAGACCGGAAAGCGCGCATCGAGCACGTCGGCGGCAACCGCGCTGGTGCCGGCGGTGTAGAGCGGCGGATGCTCGACGAGCCAGATCAGTTCGCCCGCGCGGCGATCGCGGATCGCCGCGGCGCGCGCCTCCATCGCGGCGACCGCCGCCGGATAGGCGAGCAGCCCGGGCTCGACGCGCCATTCGACGGCGCCGCTCACGACCAATCAGACGACGAAGGGAAAGCGACATGGCAGGCA
>CAXUEV010000273.1:0-2863 GCA_964250105.1 uncultured Sphingomonadaceae bacterium | reverse complement strand
CGGCGATGACGATGACCGGGAAGGTCATCAGCGCCAGCGTCAGCCCGCCGACGATCGGCGCCGAGCGCGGCAGGTTGAAGAAGTTGAGGAACACCGCCAGCCCGAGCAGGCCGAAGATGATCGACGGCACCGCGGCGAGGTTGTTGATCGACACTTCGACGAGGTCGGTCCAGCGGTTCTTCGGCGCGAACTCCTCGAGGTAGATCGCCGCCAGCACGCCGACCGGGAAGCTGAGGCCGAGCGTCACCGCGAGCGTCAGCAGCGAGCCCTTGGCCGCGCCCCAGATGCCGGCGAGCTCGGGATCGTTCGAGTCGGCGCCCTTGAGGAACGCCCAGTTGAAGCCGGTGCGGATCAGGCCGCGCCGCTCGAGGCTCTGGTAGTTGGCGACGTCGGCGTCGCTGATGCCGCGCGTCGCCTCGGGCTCCTTCAGGTCGTACTTGCCCTTGGCCAGCTGGTCGACGACGCTCTTGACCGGCACCCAGATCGACACCGTCTTGCCGAGCAGCGACGGATCGTCGACGACCGCGTCGCGCAGCGCCACCCACGCCCCGGCGCTGACGACCTCGGCGTTCGCGCCGAGCGAGGCGCTGGCCTTCGTCAGCAGCCCTTGGAAGTCGCCCGCCTGGATCGCGCGCTTGCCGTCGGCACCGCGCGCCGCCGCCGGATCGATGCCGAGCACCGCCGGATCGTAGGTCACCGCGACCTTGACCTCGGTGCCCATGAACCCCGACGCGCCCTTGCCGATCACGGTATAGAGCAGGAACACGAGGAACAGGCCGGCGAGCAGCAGCGCCGCCATGCCGAGATATTTGAAGATCGCCTCCGACCGGTAGCGCGCGGCGATGCGCCGCGTCATCGCCGAGCTGGCCCATTCGGTCGGGGCCTTGTCGGGTGCCGCGGCGCGGACGGCATCGGCCATGACGCTACTCATACGCCTCCCGGTAGCGCTTCACGACGGACAGCGCATAGATGTTGAGCAACAGGGTGATGCCGAACAGCACCAGCCCGAGCGCGAACGCCGACAGCGTCTTGGCGCTGTCGAACTCCTGGTCGCCGGTCAGCAGCTGGACGATCTGCGCGGTGACAGTGGTGACGCTCTGGAACGGGTTGGCGGTCAGGTTGGCGGCGAGGCCGGCGGCCATGACGACGATCATCGTCTCGCCGATGGCCCGGCTGACCGCAAGCAGGACGCCGCCGACGATACCGGGCAGGGCGGCGGGGATCAGCACCTTCTTGATCGTCTCGCTCGTCGTCGCGCCCATCGCCAGGCTGCCGTCGCGCATCGCCTGCGGCACCGCGGTCAGCGCATCGTCGGCCATCGACGAGACGAACGGGATGATCATCACGCCCATCACCGAGCCGGCGGCGAGCGCGCTTTCCGAACTCGCGCTGCCGATCCCGATCGAGACGACGAAGTCGCGCACCGCCGGCGCCACGGTCAGCGCCGCGAAGAAGCCGTAGACGACGGTCGGCACGCCCGCCAGGATCTCGAGCATCGGCTTCAGATATTTGCGCAGCCGCTGGTCGGCGTACTGCGTCAGATAGACCGCGGTCATCAGCCCGAGCGGGATGGCGACGATCATCGCGATGATCGCGCCGATGAAGATCGTGCCCCAGAACAGCGGCACCGCGCCGAACGAGCCCGACGAGCCGACCTGGTCGGCGCGCATCGCGGTCTGCGGCGACCACACGGTCCCGGTGATGAACTCGATGAACGAGACCTTCTCGAAGAAGCGCACGCTCTCGAAGATCAGCGACAGGACGATGCCGAGCGTCGTCACCACCGCGATCAGCGAGGCGAGGATGAGCAGGCCCATGACGACGCGTTCGACCCGGTTGCGGGCGCGGAAGTCGGGCGTCAGCCGCGACAGCGCCCAGACCGCGCCCAGCGCGCCGAGCGCGGCGGCGATCCCCGCGGCGATCAAATTGTAGCTGCCGACCGTCTCCTTGTAGACCTCCGCCGCCGGGCCGGTGGCGGGGTTGAACCCGGCCTCCTGGTCGCCGCTGGCGATGCCCTTCACCTCCGACATGAACGCCGAGGTGTCGAGCACGCTGGTCGGCCGCGACGCCGCCGGCACGCTGTCGAGGACGCGCGCGGTGACCAATCCGTCGCCGGCGAACGCCCAGATCGACAGCAGCAGCAGCGCCGGAGCCAGCGCGGCGAGGCCGACGAAGGCGGCATGATAGTTCGGCCGCGAATGGACGCGGGTCAGCTCGGCGCCGCCGCGGTGGATGCCGCCGGCGAAGGCAAGGCCGCGCGCCCTGCCGACCATCGCGGCGACGAGGCCGAGGCCGAGCATGACGAGGAAGATGAAAGTCAACGACATCCGCGCGGCATCCCCCGGCTTGTCACGCACGCCGCCGGCGGGGCGCGAACCCCGCCGGCGGCCGCCAGCTTACTTGACCGACGCGAGGTCGAGCGGCGTCAGGCTGGTGGCGATCTGCGCGTTCCTGGCGCGGACCGCGTCGGGCGAGGCGACGAGGCCGCGCTGCGAGAGATAGCCGCTCTTGCCCCAGGTGCTGTCCTTGGCATATTCCGCCAGGAACTCCTTCATGCCGCGGATGGCGCGGACGTGCTGGAGCTTGACGTAGACATAGAGCGGACGCGACGCCGGATATTTGAAGCTGGCGATGTTGTCGTACGTCGCCGGCACGCCCTGCAGCGGCACGTCCTTGATCTTGTCGGCATTCTCTTCGAGATAGCTGTAGCCGAAGATGCCGAGCGCGTTGGGGTTGGCACCGAGCTTCTGGACGATCAGGTTGTCGTTCTCGCCGGCTTCGACGTACGGGCCGTCCTCGCGCACCTTGGTGCAGACGTTCTTGTACTTGGCCTCGTCCGCCTTCTTCAGCGCGACCATCGCCG
>CAXUEV010000272.1:0-2866 GCA_964250105.1 uncultured Sphingomonadaceae bacterium | reverse complement strand
GGATCGCTCCAGGTCTCGGGCGGGATATGCGGATCGATCACCGTGGTAATCCCGAGCAGCCGGGCCGCGTCGAAGATCGGCCCCGGGTCCTGGTCGAGGAGGGTCGTGTGGGCCGACGACGGCACGAGCCCGAACCGCGGGAGGAGATCGGCGAACTCGTCCGCGCGCTCGACGAAACCGAACAGTTCCACGGAACCGAAGCCGAGGCCGGCCAGCCGATCGAGCGCGGCCGCGGGGTCTGCCGCGTACGCTTCCCGGATCGAATAGAGCTGGACGGAGAGGGGATGGTGCGGCATGGGGTACTCCTTCGTCGGACGCCGTCGTCAACTCTAGGAGACTTGTCCCCACCGACAAACACCGGCGGCACCCGATCGCGAGCGCGTCGCCCGCCGGTGCCTGCACGGGCTCGATGACTGGTGCCGGCGAAGCTGCCGGCGGCGGCGCCGCGGCGAGCCAATCGAACGGACGCTCGCCGACGATCGTGTCGACGCCGGCGTCGACCAGCCAGCCGAGCGCGGCGGCGATGTCGGCACGGCTGGCCGTCTGGAATGCCCCGTTCATCGCGTCCACTCTCTGCGGCATGGCTGCCTCTGGTCAAGCGCGCGCGGCGTCCGTATCTGACGAAGCATTGCAATTGCACGACGTGTCGTTGCGCGCCGGCCGGCGCGCGGGCGCAAACGGGGAGAGTCGATGTCCGAACGTGAAGCGATGCCGTACGACGTGGTCATCGTCGGCGGCGGCCCGGCGGGGCTGTCGGCGGCGATCCGGGTCAAGCAGGCGGCGGCGGCCAAGGGCGCCGAGGTCTCGGTCTGCGTCCTCGAGAAGGGCGCCGAGATCGGCGCGCACATCCTGTCCGGCGCGGTGGTCGACCCGCGTGCGCTCGACGAGCTGCTGCCCGACTGGCGCGACCGCGACAGCCCGCTGACGGTGCCGGTGACCGAGAACCATCATTGGCTGCTGGGGAAGACGCGCAAGACCGAATTCCCGCACGCGCTGCTGCCGCCGTTCATGGCCAACAAGGGCTGCTATACCGTCAGCCTCGGCAATTTCTGCCGCTGGCTCAGCGTCCAGGCCGAGGAGCTCGGCGTCGAGATATTCCCCGGCTTCGCCGCCGCCGAGGTGCTGTTCGACGACGCCGGCGCGGTCAAGGGCGTCGCCACCGGCGACATGGGCGTCGCCCGCGACGGCACGCACAAGGACAGCTATACGCCGGGGCTCGAGCTCCACGCCAAATACACGTTCTTCGCCGAGGGTGTCCGCGGCCATCTGTCGAAGCAGGTCATTCGCCAGTTCGACCTGAACGCGGGCGTCGAGCCGCAGGTCTACGGCATCGGCATCAAGGAGCTGTGGGACATCGAACCGGGCAAGCACGTCCCCGGCAAGGTCATCCATACCCAGGGCTGGCCGCTGACCGACGCCAACGGCGGCGGCTTCATCTATCACCAGGCGAACAAT
Organism: uncultured Sphingomonadaceae bacterium; assembly: GCA_964250105.1. Classification (GTDB taxonomy): domain Bacteria; phylum Pseudomonadota; class Alphaproteobacteria; order Sphingomonadales; family Sphingomonadaceae; genus Polymorphobacter_B. The sequence continues at coordinate 1,411 of CAXUEV010000272.1, read as the reverse complement.
CAGGTCGCGCTCGGCTTCGTCGTCTGGCTCAACTACGCGAACCCCTATCTGTCGCCGTTCGACGAGATGCAGCGGTGGAAGACGCATCCGGCGATCAAGGAGATGCTGACCGGCGGCCGGCGGGTATCGTACGGCGCGCGCGCGATCAACGACGGCGGCTACCAGTCGGTGCCGAAGCTGACCTTCCCCGGCGGCGCGCTCATCGGCTGCAGCGCCGGCTTCGTCAACGTGCCGCGGATCAAGGGCAGCCACACCGCGATGAAGACCGGCATGATGGCCGCCGACGCCGCGGTCGAGGCGATCGTCTCGCAGCGCGCGAACGACGCGCTGACGGCGTACCAGGACGCGTACGACGCGAGCTGGGTCAAGGAGGAGCTGCGCGGCGTCCGCAACACGCTGCCTGCGGTCGAGAAGTTCGGCAACACGCTCGGCACGATGTTCGCCGGCGTGACGATGTGGGCCGAGCATCTCGGCCTGCGCATGCCGTTCACCATGGGCCATCACCCCGACCACGCGCAGCTCAAGCGCAAGGAGCACGTCCACCCGATCGTCTACCCGAAGCCCGACGGCGTCATCAGCTTCGACAAGCTGACCAGCGTCTTCCTGTCGAACACCAACCACGAGGAGGACCAGCCGGTCCACCTGACGCTCAAGGACGCGCGCGTGCCCGTCGAGATCAACCTGCCGCTGTACGACGAGCCGGCGCAGCGCTACTGCCCGGCCGGCGTCTACGAGATCGTCGAGGAGGCGGGCAACCCGCGCCTCCAGATCAACGCGCAGAACTGCGTCCACTGCAAGACGTGCGATATCAAGGACCCGACGCAGAACATCATCTGGGTCGTCCCCGAAGGCGGCGGCGGGCCGAACTACCCGAACATGTAGCCGCGGCGGCCGCGAGAACGCGCTGTCCTACAGCGGCGCTTTGGCGGTACGCTGGACGATCGAGTCACGGAGCCGTCGCCGCTTATGTCCACCGCCTCCATCCGTCGCCGCCGATGCCGGTTCGGCATCACCGGCCGTGCGTTTCGGTTCGACGTGGCGTCAAGATCGTCAACTTCCGCGCTGCTGGCGCTGCTTCTGGCATCGGCGGCGCAGGCGGTGCCCCGGCTCGCCGACACGCCGAGCCACGGCTATATCCTCGGCCGCTTCGCCGATGCCGACGACCGGCTCGGCGACGCCGCGCGCTATTACGAGGAGGCGCGCAAGGCCGAGCCGGGCGACGTCACGCTGCTGCGGCGGACGTTCGACACCGCGGTCGCCGCCGGCGACCAGAAGCTCGCGTTCGCTCTCGCCCGCCAGCTCGATGCGGTGAAGGCCGGCGATTCGACGGTGGCGCTGGTGCGGCTCGCCGACGCCCTCGACCGCCGCGACTGGGACGCCGCCGACGCCGCGCGGCCGGGGCTCGCCGACG
>CAXUEV010000271.1:0-2870 GCA_964250105.1 uncultured Sphingomonadaceae bacterium | reverse complement strand
ACATAGCCGAGGGTCGCCAGGCGCGCGACGACGGCGTCGAGCGGCGGGGCCTCGTCGCCGGCCCAGCCGCGTTCGAACAGCTTGCGTCCGAGATATCGTCGCAACTTGGCCTCGCTCGTCGCGTATCTGCCGACGTAGCGCAGGGCGAGGTCGCCGAGCGCCGCCGCGTCGAGAGGCCGCGGGCTATGCGGAGCCTTCGGGGTCAACGCCACGTTCCTGCCACTATCAAGTCCGAATTTGAACCTGCGCCACGACTAAGGCTGACGGCAAGAGTTGATATTCGCGTGGAAGGTCGGACCCGGCACAAGCCGGGGAGCACAAGATCGGCCGGGTACGCCGACGAATATCGAGGAGGAACCGCGCTTGCTGCATGCGATGATTGAGCCCGATGCCGTCGCGGTGTCGGACCTCGCGCCGACGCCGACCGGCGACCCGCTGCCGCGTCGCATCGCCGACTTCGCGACGCTCGGCGAGGCGCTCGATTACGCCGCGCGGGGCCGACGCGGGCTCAACTTCTTCGATGCCCGCGCGTCGCTGGTCCGCGCCTATCCGTTCACCGAGCTACAGGGCGACGCGCGCGCCGACGCTGGCCGGCTGATCGCCGCCGGCATCCGGCCGGGTGACCGCGTCGCGCTGATCGCCGAGACCTCGGCCGAGTTCGTCCGGCTGTTCTTCGGTGCGATCTATGCCGGCGCGCTGCCGACGCCGCTGCCGCTGCCGACGTCGTTCGGCGGCCGCGACGCCTATGTCGAGCAGATCCGCACCCAGCTCCTCAGTTGCGATCCGCGGCTGGTGCTGTCGCCACCGGGGCTGTTCGCGCTGGTCGCCGATGCGGCGGCGCCGATCGCCGGCTGCGCCGCCCGCGACTGGGCGGCGTTCCTCGCCACGCCCGCAGCCGACGCCGTGCTGCCGGTCGCGGCCGGCGACGATATCGCCTATCTCCAATATTCGAGCGGCAGCACGCGCTTTCCTCATGGCGTCGCCGTCACCCATCGGGCGCTGCTCGCCAATCTCGCCGGCCATGCCACGTGCACGCAGGTCCAGGACGACGACCGCATCGTGTCGTGGCTGCCCTTCTACCACGACATGGGACTGGTAGGCTGCCTGTTGTCGCCGCTCGCCAGCCAGATGTCGGCCGACTATATTGCGACCGAGGATTTCGCCCGCCGGCCGCTGTCGTGGCTGACCCTGGTCAGCCGCAACGAGGGGCATACCCTGTCGTACTCGCCGACCTTCGGCTACGACATCTGCGCCCGCCGGATCAGCACCCAGGTCGACGTCGCGGCACGCTTCGACCTGTCGCGCTGGCGTGTCGCCGGCAACGGCGCCGACATGATCCGGCCCGACGTCATGCAGGCGTTCGTCGACGCCTTCGCCGTCGCCGGCTTCGAGGCGAGCGCATTCCTGCCGAGCTACGGCCTCGCCGAAGCGACGCTTGCAGTCAGCATGATGCCGCTGGGCGAGGGCATCGTCACCGACCTCGTCGACGAGCGCGTGCTGTCGGGCGACGGCTACGCCGGCGTCTGCGCCAACATCCACCCGCCCCGCTACCGCGCGATCGTCAACTGCGGCAAGCCGTTGCCCGGACTTGCCGTCGAGGTCCGCGACGCGGCGGGGGCACCGCTCGCCGATCGCCATATCGGCGGCATCTTCGTCGCCGGCGAAGGCGTCATGGCGGGCTATTTCCGCGATGCCGCGGCGACCGCGGCGTGCCTGTCGGACGGCTGGCTCGATACCGGCGACATGGGCTATCTCGTCGGCGGCTATATCTACATCGTCGGCCGGGCGAAGGACATGATCATCATCAACGGCAAGAACCACTGGCCGCAAGACATTGAATGGGCGATCGAGCAGCTGCCGGGCTTCAAGGCGGGCGACATCGCCGCCTTCGCCATCACCACGCCAGGCGGTGAAGAGGCCCCTGCCGTCCTCGTCCAGTGCCGCATCTCCGATATCGGCGAACGGACCAAGCTACGCGAGGCGATCCGCAGCAAGGTCCGCGCCATCACCGGCATGAGCTGCGTTGTCGAGCTGGTGCCGCCGCGGACGCTGCCGCGCACCTCGTCGGGCAAGCTCAGCCGCTCCAAGGCCCGCAGCCAGTATCTGAGCGGCGAGATCCAACCGTTTGAAATAGCCGCCTGACGGCACCGCGCATGCTTGCCGTGACCGGTGGCACGGGGTTCGTCGGCCGGCACCTCCTGCGCATCGCCGGCGAGCGCGGGCTCGCGGTACGCGCCCTCGCCCGCCGACCGCAGCCGCCGCTTCCCGGCGTCGAGTGGATCGCGGGCGACCTCGCCGATACGGCGGCAATGGCCGCGCTTTGCGACGGAGTCGACGCCGTCGTTCACGTCGCCGGCGTCGTCAATGCGCGCAGTCGCGGCGCGTTCGACGCGGGCAACGTCGCCGGCACCGCGGCGCTGATCGCCGCCGCTATCATCGCCCAGGTTCGCCGCGTCGTCGCCGTGTCGTCGCTGTCGGCGCGCGAGCCCCATCTGTCCGACTATGGCGCGAGCAAGCGCGCCGCCGAGGCGCTGGTGACCGCCTCGACGCTCGACTGGACCGTGGTGCGGCCACCCGGCGTCTACGGTCCCGGCGACCGCGAGACGCTGCCGGTGTTCGAGATGATCGCGCGCGGGCTGGGGATCGTGCCGGGCGACGGGCGCTTCTCGCTGATCGAGGTGTCCGACCTCGCCACCGCGCTGCTGGCGCTGGCGACGGGCGAGACCGGCATCGGCGCCACCTATGAGATCGACGACGGCAGCGTCGGCGGTTACTCGCACGGCCAACTGGCGCAGGCGATCGGCGTGGCGCTCGGCCGGACGCCGCGGCTGGTGCGGCTGCCGGCGGGCGTGCTCCGCGTCGGCGCCGCG